>JACNJG010000160.1 GCA_014382685.1 Candidatus Cloacimonadota bacterium | reverse complement strand
TGGAGGTATTGCTCTGAAGCAGTTCGCAACTTTTTTTCAATAAGTCACAACCAAAATTTTAGGGGGGTGGGATTAAGATGGAAACTTGAGACATGTCGAAGAGCATGTCTTAAGTTTATTTTCATTACTTATCACAAGCTCTTCGACCAGTCTTCATCCCGAGGATCGGGATTACGCCTTGGCAGACTTGTGACAAGATAATGATTTCTTATCCTACCTGTGCTTCTCCACACCCTTTTTCGGACAAAATTTCTCAATCGGGCAGATCGAACAATGAGGAGAAATCGGATTGCACGTATGCTGTCCAAAGGAAACTAAATAATCATTATATATTTTCCAATATTCTTTTGGCAGCTTTTCCCGAAGAGCGAACTCAGTTTGCTCGGGTGTTTTTGTCTGCACATAATTCCATCTGTTTGAAATGCGGTGCACATGTGTGTCCACGCAAACACCGTATTTATTAAATCCCAACACAATAACCAGGTTTGCGGTTTTTCGTCCAACTCCGGGCAATTCCAACAATTCATTAAGCTCATCCGGGACTTTACCATTATATTTATCCAACAATATTTTGCACACTTGCAGAATATTCTCTGCTTTCCTATGATAAAATCCAACTGGAAAGATGAGTTTCTCGATCTGTGAATTGCGGAGTTTCAGCATTTCTTCAGGGGTAGAAGCAGCTTCAAACAATCTTTGTGATGCCTTTGCAGTTACTTCATCTTTAGTTCGCAAACTGAGGATTGTTCCGATCAATATACGAAAGGGATCTCGACTGTGTTCTGAGATTTTTGAGATGATCGGGATGCGATTTTGATTGTATTCTTTTTCTAAAAGGGCAAGGACTTTGCCGATATTTGAGTTGCCTATCATGTAGGAATTAATCGGGTTTCTGCTCTATTATATAGCCGTCGATCGCCTTGATCATGTCAGCGAGTTTAGGGGATTTTTTCTTGATCTCCTCGTAGGATGCACCGTGCATATATTTTTTTCCGGTTTTGGGCTCTTCAAACTCGAAAACAACTTTCACCGGTGTGTGGAAATGTTCAGAAAAAATAGTAGTGATCTTATCAATATCCTCATTCAGTATCTGGTAGGTAATTCTGGAATTTGTAGAATAATGGATAAAATTATTGGAGATATTCTTTATTGTTGTTTTGGAAAAGTGATTTGAAATGATTGGCATCTCATCCTGTAATTTTTTACGCAATGCAGGCCACTCCGCTTTAATGATATCCTTGGTGAGAGTAATGTCGGATTCAGCTTTTTCTTGTTTGATCTCTTCCGTTTTCTCGGAGCGTTTTTTCTCTTTTGTTTGTTTTTTTTCAAATAAAACTTTTTCAGATGAACTTTTTTTCTTCCCTGCAGGTGGTGTAAAAGAGGGCATTTGTTGCTGTTGACTAAAATCTTCAACCTGTATTAACCGACTGATATTAGCCAGTTTAAGTAAGCTGGTTTCAAGAAGAAGAACCGGATGCGATGAGATACGCAGTTTGTCTTTTGTATCCACAAGTAAGGTGATCGCATACAGAAGGTCTTCTTCCGAAAAGTTTTCACTGATAGTTGAGAGAGCATCGAGGTCGTCGCTATGCACTTCCTCGGGAATGATGCCTATCTTTATCATGAGTATATTTCTGAAATACTCGATCATACCGAGAGTGAGCTCATTCATGTCATTACCCTCTGCCACAACCTGATGGAAGTCCTCGATCAGCCCTTTCTCGTCATCGCCGATGATCTTCTGAACCAGCGAATGATACACATCGATATTTACAATGCCGAATACCTGCAGCACATCCTCTTTTATAACCTTATCCTTGCCGATAGCAACGATCTGGTCCATCAAGCTAAGTGCGTCACGCAGACTTCCATCGGCTTTTTTTGCTATAAGAAAGATCGCAGCATCATCAAAGGTAATGTGCTCTTTTGGAGTAATATCGTTGATCTGCTCGATGATATGTTTGATCGGGATGCGGTGAAAATCGTAGCGTTGGCAGCGTGAAGTGATAGTTGCCAGAACTTTGTGCGGTTCTGTGGTCGCAAAGATGAATTTCACATTTTTGGGTGGTTCTTCGAGGGTTTTCAGGAGCGCATTAAAGGCATTTTTGGAAAGCATGTGCACTTCATCGATGATGTAAATTTTGTATTTTGAACTTTGCGGCGGGTAAAGCAGTTCGTTCTGTAAACTGCGGACATCCTCCACACTCGTGTTTGATGCACCATCGATCTCGATCACATCAACAGAATTGCAACGTGTGATCTCTACACAATTTTTGCATTCATTGCATGGAGTATCTGTGGGACCTTTCTCGCAATTCAATGATTTTGCCAGAATTCGTGCCATTGAGGTTTTCCCAACTCCACGCGGTCCGGTAAAGAGAAATGCTTGTGCAATATGATCGGTCTTGATCGCATTCTTCAATGTGTTGGTAATATGCTCTTGAGCAATGACCTCGTCAAAGGTCTGGGGTCTGTATTTTCGTGCTAAAATTATGTATGCCATAGTGGAATTGTGAATTTATAATTTTGCTGTCAAACTTTATGATTTTAACTACAGATTAATGAACCACGAATTCACACGAATTAACGCAGATTGATTTTAGATTTCTGATTGCAGATCTGCGATTTAAGATTTAAGATTGATCATTTTAATTTTCTCTTCACTCTCCTGTCGCGTCGTAGTGGAACGAAGGCGGATCACTCCTTACTCCCCATGTTCGCTCTACGCTCTACTCTCCACGCTCCTCGCTTTACAGTCCTAAAAAATTGATCGCGTTTCCGCTCAGGAAAGTCATCATACCTGCAAGAGCGTGAGAAAAGTGTATGCGTAAATCCGATAAGGGCAGCAATTCCTGCGATGACAATAACTTCTTGCATAGTTCACCTTTCAATGGGAGATTTTTGAAAGGGAAAATGAGGATGGTAACCATTAATGAAAACTATAAAGGATTTGAATTTCCCGAAAACTTCATTAAGTCCAGAACAAATGAAAATGGTGATTTTATTTTAAGAATTGGATGGCGAGAACTACATTTAGATAAAGATGCTGAATTCATAGGCTCTGGAAAAGATTTAGAATTATTAGAAAAATATAAGATTTTTGAAAATTAACTATTTCATTTTTCATTATATTTGGTATTTTTATTCTTATGGTTTCTTCTATATCTTTCAAGATTTTCAGTTTCACGTTGTTGAGCAGAATTTTTAGTCATCTTATTTGATGTTTTAACAATTTTAGTAAACTTTTTTCCGTAATCTTTGTGTCTTTGTTCTGTTGCTTCAATATCATTGGTTTCGCCAATATAAACAATTTTGTTACCTTGTTTAAGTTCATAAGTAAAAGTATCTCTGTTTTTAGAGTTGCTCATTATTAACTCCTTTAATTTTGTGTCCCTAATCGGGAGAGTTCTTTAAAATCATAACGTGTTAGTCGGTCTATAGTAAAATAATATTTGCATATAAGTGTAGAAAATAAGTGGATTAGTAAAAAAGATTTGACAATATTTGGCAAGTACCACTTTATAGCCCCAAGAAAAGGGACATAAAATGCACCCAACAGGAGATCGTATGATACAGACTAAAGTTAGCATAAGTGATGACCAGAATTTGTTTGTTAATAAGTTTAAGTCATTTGGATTTAAGAATAAGAGTTCAATGTTCAGAAAGGCGTTAGATCTCCTCATTGCAGAATATAAAAAAGATCAATTAGCAAAATCTGCACAATTATACGCTGAAATTTATTCAACAGATAGTGATTTGCAAGAACTAACTGAATCGGCAATAAGTGATTGGCCAGAATGAGAAATCTAAAAAAGGGAATGATTGTTAGCGTAGACTTAAACCCGGTTAAGGGTTCAGAAACAGGAAAAGTTAGGCCATGTGTTATCGTAACAAACGATGTGTATAATAAAAATCCTTACTTGCCTGTTATACAGGTGGTACCAATAACTGAATGGAGTAATAAAAAAGAAAAAATAGTGACAAATGTTACTATTGAAAAAAATGCAAAAAATGGATTGGATAAAAAATCTGTAGCAGATTGTCTCCAAACCAGACCTGTTGACATTAATGCAAGACTTAAAAAAATACTTGGTGTTATTACGGATGAAGAGATGGATAAAATGAACCAAGCATTGATAACCCTTTTTGAGCTTGGTTAATTTTATCAACACCATTAATGTATTTTAATAATCTCAAAACACTTATAAAACTATAAAGACCTACTAATCAACCAATTCTTTAACCCAATAGAACGTAATGTTCTGCGTGTGCGGCGGGGACAGGCACAAGACAAACAATCCAAACCCTGATCCGCAAGCTGGCGGATCAGGCAAAAAGAACCACGAAAATTAACCGCTGACAAGTTTGTTAGCGGAAGTTTATAAAAAGTTGTCATTATTCTCAATCTTCTGGAATATTTATTCCAGTTAAAACCTTCTCCAAAATTAGGATACAACTACCATCTTTATCATATATAGAAAGTAATTCTTTGAACTCATCAAAGGTGAGAATTTTGCCTTTGAAATCTGTATAGATTTTTTTAATTAAGTTCTCCCAGTCTTTATCACCAATAAGTCTTCGGAGCTTATCTATAACATAAGGTCCTTTACCATAAATAATAGTGCTCTTTTCATAGGTATTCGGGAAGTCAACATCCATAATGGGTATGTCTTTATTTGTACCGGCAATCTTTTTATACTCATTCAGCCCTCTTTGCAAGCCTTCATTAAAAGCATTCTCACCTTTGGCTTGTTCGAGATACATAAGTCGTAAATAGTGTGGAAAAGATAGTTGTAGAAACCAGAATCCTTTCCCAAAAAGTTGAAAAAACACACCTGCAGAAATCCACTGAGTTGCGACAGAAAGATGAAGCCCGTCATAATAACCCTTCTTGAACCCTTCGATAGATGCCGGTCCCAACATTATAAGACCGGTTGCTAAATTTATTCCACTCAGTTCGGGAATTTCTATCAAAGTTAAGCGATTATGATGATATTCTCCAAGATGTTCGTTATAAAATTTAAATATATCATAAGTTTCCGAGATGATCTTTTTCTTTGTTCCCGCATCGATATTCGAAGAATAAAGAATAATCTTTTTGTCGTCGATATCTGTTTCAGTTTTATTATAAAAGTCGGATTTTACAATAATCAGTGGTAATTTAAACACAGGTATTTTGCTTTCCCAGATAAATTGAGAAGTTTCAGAATATGTTTTCTTTTCTACCAGATCACCGGCAGAAAAAACCACATATTTATAAGGTACTTCAGCGGTGAGTTTAAATCTGGCAATTTGATCAAGGATTAGTGGATACCAGCGATGTCCCCGGCTTAGAATAAACATACCAACTTCTGATTCTTCGATTGGTAAACTATACTCAAAATCTATGATCATATCTTCACTTGCGAATAATTCGGGCGGAACCGTTAAACACAAAGAATCATTTCCTGCTATACTGTGAGTTGCAATGATCCAGTCATTATTAATCTTAAACTTGATAGAATCTATTTTTGCATTAGATGTTAGTAACATTCCAAATTCATTAACCATATCATTTTTCTTTAATCCTAAAAGAGCTTTTACATTTAATCGACTATTAGATATTTCAAAGCCCACTTTAATATCGTAAGAATTTATTTCTATTTGCGGAGTTTGGCAAAATACATTGTGACCTGAAAATACAAATAAAATAAATATTATTAGTTTCAAATTATTACAATGCATATGTGTTCTCCTTTTAGAAATTTCTGGTAATG
>JACNJG010000120.1:16577-29240 GCA_014382685.1 Candidatus Cloacimonadota bacterium | reverse complement strand
AAAGGATGAAAGAAATGCTTTACCAGGGCGTAGCCTTGGCGTAGACTAGGGTGAGGTTTATTCTTTTATCTCCAACCCCAGATCATCTAATAGGAATTTATCAATTTCAGAAGGAGAATCACTCATAAGGTCAACTGCTCTGAGAGTTTTGGGAAATGCAATAACATCACGGATGGACTCAGCAGCAGTCATGATCATTACAATTCTGTCTATTCCGGGAGCAATACCACCGTGAGGAGGAGTGCCGTAATCAAATGCCTTCAGGAAGAATCCAAAGCGCTGCTCAAGTTCTTCGCCCTTGATTCCGATTATCTCGAAGATCTTTCTTTGGATATCGGGTCTGTGACAACGAATACTGCCTGATGACAATTCCAATCCATTGCATACAAGGTCATAAAGTTGCCCAATAATGTCGCCATATTTTTCGGGATCATCGAGATATGGAATGTGTTCGTCCTTTGGCATGGTGAACATATGATGTGCTGTTTCCCATCTCTCTTCTTCATCATTCCATTCAAAAAGAGGGAAATCGGTTACCCAGAGAAAATTAAATTTAGAATTATCTATGAGATCGAGCTCTTTTGCAAGATAATTTCTTAGTTCACCAAGTACTTTACACACGATCTTCTCTCTATCGGCAACAAAAAGGATTAGGTCACCCTCTTCAGCTTCCAAGCGCTCCATGATCTGCTGCTTTATCTCATCGGAAAAGAACTTATCGATATTCGAATGCAATTTACCGCCTTGAACCTTCATGCGAGCTAAACCCTTACCGCCAAGATGTTTTGAAATATCCTCGAGCTTATCAATATCTTTTCTTGAATACTCTCCACAACCCTTTGCATTGAGCGCACGTATGCATCCCCCATTTGTGGCTGCTGATGTGAATACTCGAAACTCAGCGTTTTTCACAATATCAGTCACATCCTGAATTTCCATGCTGAATCTTAGATCCGGTTTATCAGAACCAAAACGTCTCATTGCTTCATGATAAGAAAGTTTTGGGAAAGGGATTGGTAATTCAATATCCAGTATCTTCTTGAAAATTCTGTAGAACAGCTTTTCAATGACCTCAAAGATATCTTCCTGAGATACAAAGCTCATTTCAAGGTCAAGTTGTGTGAATTCCGGTTGTCTGTCCGCTCGAAGATCTTCATCACGGAAGCAGTGGGCGATCTGGAAGTATTTATCAAATCCGCCTATCATGAGGAGCTGCTTATATATCTGAGGAGACTGTGGAAGGGCGTAAAATTTTCCTTTATATTCCCTGCTTGGCACAAGGTAATCTCTTGCACCTTCGGGTGTACTTCGCACAAGTAAAGGAGTTTCTATCTCATAAAAATCTCTTTCCGTAAGAAATTTCCTCATCTCATAAATCATAGAATGACGGAGTAATATCTTATGTTGTAACTCCTGCCGCCTCAGGTCGAGGTAACGATATTTCAAGCGCAAATCCTCATCGGCGACAACTTTTTCATTTATCTGTATTGGCAATTCTTTTGATGAATTCAGTATTTTCAAACCCTTTGCAATCACTTCGATCTGACCTGTTTTCAAATCGGGATTGATCATATTCTGAGGACGAACAGACACAGTCCCTTTAACTGCGATAACATATTCAAGCCGAAGATTGTGAGCTTTTGTCAGAAGCCGCGTGCCGTTCATGGGATTGAATACAACCTGTACGATTCCTTTCACATCTCTCAGATCAATAAAAATGAGATTTCCCATATCACGTCTATTATGAACCCACCCCATTAGAACTACATCTTGTCCCTCGGATTCAATATTCAGATTACCTGTATATTCAGTTCTTTTCCAGTTTTCTAATAAGTCAAACATGCTACTCCATCAGATTTAATTTATAGTATGAATTGAACCATTCATAGAATTTCTTCAAACCTGTCTTTATATCTGTTTTCGGTTTATAATTAAACATTTTTTGCGCCTTTGAAATATCCGCATAGGTTCTTTGTACATCACCTCTTGGTAGCGGCTGCTTATCGGTAAGCACCTCGTATTCAAAATTTTCCGAAATTTCTTTTACAAGCTCTTCGAGTGTTACTGGTTCATTATTGCCCAGATTGATGATCTCAAATACACCTTTATTTTTCTTGAGCCATGAAAACGCCTTTATAATACCATCAATTATATCATCAATATATGTGTAATCTCTGGAAGTAGTACCGTCGCCATAAAAGGGTATGGACTTCTTATGTATGATATACTGAGAAAATTTATGGATCGCAAGATCGGGACGCTGGCGAGGACCGTACACTGTAAAAAATCTCAAACAAACAATATCCATATCATAGAGATAATGATATGTATGACAGAGAAGCTCACCTGCTTTTTTTGTCGCTGCATAGGGCGAGATCGGGTTGTCAACAGGATCATCTTCTGAGAAAGGGATCTTATCATTATTTCCATACACTGAAGAGGAAGACGCAAAGACGAACTTCTTGATATCGTGATCCTTACAACATTCAAGCAGATTCTGAGTTCCTTCAATGTTCACTTTCTGATAATATGGTGCATTTTCTATCGAGGGACGCACTCCAGCCATTGCCGCGAGATGAATTATACTTTTGATATCATATTCATTGAAAAGTATCTGTAACAGCGCCCTATCAGTAATATCTCCTCGAATAAAGGTGAAATTTTTTTTTGCGTGTGGTCGTTTATTAATCAGTCTTAGATTGTGATGCTTTAACGCAATATCATAAAAATCATTGATATTATCAAGCCCGATAACGATTTCTCCCTTATCAAGCAATTGCTCCACGAGATGGGAACCAATAAATCCCGCTACACCGGTTACAAGTATCATTATGCTACCCCCCTCATGTATTTTTTATGAAGCTTACGACTTCTTCTTTTTTAATCTCTGATTGAGCTTTCTTTTTGATATCTTTAACTACATACAAACCAGATTTCAGCTCATTATCGCCGATCAATACGGCGAAAGACACATTATTTTTATCACATAACTTTAGATTACTTCCAACAGATGAACTCTCATCTGCTATTATTGCAGAAATATCTGCTTTATGGAATTCCTGCATCATCTCAATAGATGCCTGAAGAGCAGCAGTTCCGATAGGAATAACAAGCACTTTAAGATTATTATCCTCAGGAAATAAAAATTCCGATTTTTCCAGAGATAGGATTATTCTTTCTAATCCCATTGAGAGTCCTACTGCCGGTGTTTGCTTTCCGCCAAGATATTCAATAAGTCCATCATATCTACCACCGCCACCAAGTGCATCCTGAGCTCCGAGATAATTGACCTTGTATTCAAATGCAGTTTTTGTGTAATAATCCAGTCCTCGTACGATTTCAGGATTAACAGTAAAAGGCACTTTCATCATTTCCAGATTTTTCTTTACGCCCTCGAAGTGTTCAGAACACTTATCACAAATGCTATCCAGCATGCGCGGAGCATTTTTTATGAGTTGCCGGCATGTATTATTCTTGCAGTCAAACACTCTGAGTGGATTCTGCTCCATTCTGCGCCGGCAGTCTGCACAATATTTATCTTTGTCTTTATACAAAAATTCTTTCAGTAATATATTATATTGTTCCCTGCATTCTGGACAACCCACACTGTTGATCTCAAGAGATACATCCGGCACTTTTGCTTCTTGAAGTATCTGCCAGCCAATGGCAATTATTTCTGCATCAGCAATCGGTTTGGATGATCCTATGCACTCCACACCGAATTGATAGAACTGTCTGTATCGTCCTTTTTGAGGTCTTGAATATCTGAACATTGGACCTTCATACCAGAGCCGCAGAGGTTCTTTTTTTGATGATTGAAGATTGTGTTCTGCAACCATTCTCGCTATCGAAGCAGTACCTTCAGGTCGGAGAGCGAGTTCACGTCCTTTCTTATCTTTAAAAGTGTACATCTCTTTTTCAACAATATCTGTGTCCTCACCCACACTTCGCTTAAAAAGATCGAGCTGTTCAAAAATCGGAACACGAACTTCATAGTAATTATATAATGAGGTAAGTTTTCTTATTATGTTTTCAATATAATGCCATTTTTGGATATCTTCGGGCAAAATATCATAGGTTCCGCGTGGTGCTTGGTATTTCATAATGTTATTGTAAAACTATTATTTATTTTTTTCTTTCAGGAACATAATATCGTGGTTTTCTGTAAAAAATACGGAAAACAATTATGGCAGCTGTTATTCCTATAATGTCAGCAAAGAAGTCATAAATATCCATAGAACGACCGGATATAAAGCTTTGATGTACTTCATCAAACACACCCAATATACCACCGAAAAGGAGCACTGCGACAAAAGCTCCCAAAAGATTATTGAGCCGGTCTTCCTGCTTCAACATCAGAAGAAAAAGAGTTGCCCATATCCCATATTCGATCAAATGCACGATCTTATCAGAATATTTGGGAAAGAGATCCGGTGCATGAAAATCCGGCAAAGAGGACAATGTCAGCATAAGAATTGTCCATAAAATAAGAGCGATTCTGAATCCCATTTTCATATTTTTAGAAAAAAAAGCTTATTATTAATGTGTCAAGTTTTGAAAAAAAATGTGCTTGAAAGATTATTGAGTGTGAATGTTGTTTAGATACAAATATATACTGAAAGGGAAACGGTTATATTTTGCTTTTAACAACAAATGCGGCGCTTCTTTGCTGATCCAGTAATAGGTCGTTCCATTATTTTTGAAAATATTATTAGTAAGAATATCGGTTTTAGAATCAATCTTGGAATCGTACTGAATCTCAGATTTGATCTTGTACTCAAAGCACTCATATTTTTTTTTCTGGAAGCTGAGAGTTACCGTTTTTGACTTTTCTGCGTTGAGCTGCCAGATACGATAATTGCCATAACAGGCATAGCACTTTTGCTCCGGCACATCAGAAAGTAGTGAAAAGCTAACACTCACAATATCATGAATTGGATCGCTGCACTGCAGAGTATCGGCTCGATTGTTTAAAACATTTCGAATGATAATACTACCCTCTTTTTGATTGAAGAGAATAATTTTTTTTTCTTTCACATTTTGCTGGTAAATCGTTTTCCAAAAATAGTAAGGTAGAAAAGCAGTATTGCACGAACTCACATAAGTATTCTCTATAGGAAAAAGTGCTGATACAAGTCCTTTTGAGGTGCTTTCAAGAGTTATGGTCTGTAATGAATCTGTGCTGTTTAATGTGATCTTTACGAGTGCAACCGGAAGTCCTGCATAATGAACGCTGTATTCATAGATCGTTTCTTCTGCAAAGCACATCAGGGGTAGGATCAGAGCAAATAAAATCAGCCAGAACTTATTCTTCACGTTGTGGTTACAGTATATTCAGGCGTACACTTGTAATTCGCTGTCCGTCGATGGACTCGATAGTAAACTTATATTTATTCTTAAAAACAACAGTTTCACCTTTTTGAGGTATCTTGTCAAAAAGCTGATACAGGAAACCTGAAAAACTATCAAACTGATCATCGACTTCCAGATCGAACTTCTTACAAACATCGTCAATATCGATCGAGCAATCAATAACAAATTCGTTTTTTGTAATGGGCTTGATCTCTATCTTATCAACATCTGTTTCATCGAGAATTTCACCAACGATCTCTTCCAAAACATCCTCCAGTGTAACCAGTCCTGTTGTGCCGCCATACTCATCCACCACGACTGCCATGTGGATCTTATTCTTTCTGAAATAGCTTAGAATAAAACTCAGTTTCATATTTTCCGGAATGAAGTAGCATGTTCGCATAAGATCTTTTATACGCTTCTGAGAGCCGAGGTTCAGTATGATATCCTTGCTGTACACCATGCCGAGGATGTTATCTATTGATCCACGATATATCGGAATGCGAGAAAAACCACTTTCCTTGATCACACGAATGAGATTATCTATTCCATCCTCAATCTCAACTGCTGTAATATCAATTCTTGGAGTGAGTATCTCTTTCACCTTTGTGTCCGAAAACTCGAAAGCGCTATTCAACATTTCACGCTCTTCTTTATGAATATCAACCAGATCGGGAGCATCGTCATAGACAATACTTTTTATATCATCAGAAGTGATTTTAATATTTGAGTCCATCAAACCATGATCGGTGCCCTTGGTGAAAATATTTGTGAAAAGTTCTAATATTTTAACAACCGGAAAGAGAATGATCTTAAAAAATCCGATAGGTAGGGCGATCAAAGTCGAATACTTTTCTGCGAACTGGATTGCAAAAACTTTGGGAATGACTTCACCGAAAATGAGTATGATCACTGTCGCCAGTACAATTTCGATCACAAGCGCTAGAACTGCAGAAAAACCCGGTATTGAATAAGTAATGTCAAGTGCCATCATTGCAGCCACAGAAGCAAAGGTAACATTCACAATTGTATTGCCAAGAAGTATTGTGATCAAAAGCTGCTGAGGATGTTTGAGAAGTTGGGGAACGTATCTGCTCGACCATTTTTTTGAATTCTCAAGCTTCTTCAGATACATTCTGGAGAGCGAGAATAGGGCTGTTTCCGAGGATGAGAAAAATCCTGAAAGTGCGAGGAAAACAACCATTAATATGATCTTAAAAGCCATTATTATTTCCCTCCCTCAGAGAATGCAAGATACTGTTCGGTCAGACCTTCCATTTTTCTTTGCTGTTTAGTATCTTCATGCTCATATCCAATTAGATGCAGAATTCCATGTACAACAAGCCGTTCAACTTCATCCTGAAATGTTACCCCAAAACTATCTGCCTGTTCCTTCGCTTTTTCTACTGAGATATAAACATCACCAAGAATTTGTAATTCGCTGGGTAAATACTCGGCATGCACATTAAAAGAAAGCACATCAGTTGGACGGTCACGGTCGAGGAATTTCTTATTGAGTTCATGAATTGTGGCATTATCGGTAAAGACAATATTTAGAATTGTTTCAGCTGGTAATTCTTCACTCTGAAAAATATGCGTTATGAGTTTTTGTATGCGCCGTTGGTCTATCTCGGCGTCAGTTTCATTGATAAGTTGTTGATTACTTTTTTCCATTTATTCCGGATATGCAATACGTTTTTGATAGATGCCAAGTAAAATGGGTATCATACTTTCCTGTAAAGTTTTTAATTCTTTCAGAGAAATTCCACTCTCCGAAAGCTGGTCAGTATCGATCAAACGTTTTATAGTTTTCTTCACAACACTTTCGATTTCTTCAACAGTCGGCTCATGCAGAGATTTAGTTGTGGACTCTACAATATCAGCGATCAAAACGATAGCAGCTTCTTTGCCTTTAGGTTTTGGACCATCATAATAGAAATCATTCTCATCGATCTCTTCTTCCTGTTCAAGCGCTTCATTCAGGAAAAAGCTGATCTGCGAAGTGCCATGATGTTGTTGTATAATATCTATTATTGCTTTGGGAATGTGGTGTTCTCGTGCAAGCTTAACTCCGTCTTCAACATGACGCTTTATTATCTGTGCACTCTGAGTTGCAGTTAATTGATTGTGCATACTTTCTTCTTCAGTAGTATTTTCAATGAAGTATTCTGGATTTTTGGTCTTTCCGATATCGTGATAATAACTTCCTACACGCGATAAAATCGGATTTGCTCCTATCGCTTTAGCAGCAGCTTCTGCGAGATTTCCTACTATGATACAATGGTGATAAGTTCCGGACGCAACCTCTGTGAGTGATTTCAATAACGGATTGCTGAAATCTGCCAGCTCAAGTAAGTGGATATTTGTGATCACAGGTAAACGCTGCTCTATCGGAGCAAGAAGTGTCATACTACCTACGAGAGAAATTAATACTCCAAGAATACCCCACTTAATATCATTCAGAATTGTAAGTATTTTAGTATGTTGTATTGCCCCAAAAATAAAGACAAGTACAATGAAAAAGATCAACATATAGAACGCAGCATTATAAAAATCTCTTCGACTTCTAGGATTCTCAAGAGGAAGCACAGCGCTCATGCCAGACAGACAAATGATCATAGAGGGAATGATCTTCCAATCCAGCAAACCGGCTATCAGAAAGTAATTTACAAACCCAAAGATCATTGCTGCGCGGACATCAATGAGAAATGCAAGAAGAATGATGGGCAAGCCAAGAGGGAGAATATACGCTGACCATGAAGTGAGATTTGTTACAAGAATGAGCAAAAGGGCAATACATGCTGTGAAAAACAGAAAGGTTCTGAAGAAAGAAAAAGCCATCAGGAGTTCAGGATACATAAAATATGATAATATGATGAATAGAGAAAGCACAATGAAGATATAGATAAATTCTGCAATGTGAGAAAGAACCTGTTTTCCTGCCTGTTCTGTAACGATCCTTTTTTGCTCAGCTTGTTCAAGGGCATTAAGTTTCCGTAGCATATCCCCTGTTATTTTCTGATGATCCTGCACGATCAGTTCGTTTTTCAGGACTTCACCGAGAATCTGAGGAACACTTTCACTGGCTCTTTTCTTCGCCACATCTGTTGCTTCCCTATCGTACAGCACATTGGGCAGCAGTATTGTATTGAGGATTTTCTCAATGATGCCTTTCCACTCGTCAAGACTGAACCTTGAAGTGCGTTGATCAAGAATATAATTGATCGCTGTTTCTTTTGTTAAAAGTTCTTTTATAGAAACTACTTTTTCAGTATTATCCTCGATTAGAGTGATTTTTTCATTATTGGGTTCGCTTTTGAGGATTCCAACACCAAGAACATTTTTTACCTGCACAAGCAGAAATTCAAAGAGTTGTTCTCGAGCATCTTTGTTTGCAAGAAAATTCAAATCCTGCTCATCGAGGTTGTATCCGTTTTGAGTTAAAGTTAATGATCTCTCAGAATTGAGAGAGTGCTGAAAAAATGTCTTATCCAATAAACTATAGAAATCATTAATATGAGACTGAACGTCAAAAGTGATATCATCTGAAAATTGGTATTTTGGCAAAACACGTTCTTCTGCTTTTGCCTGTTTATCTTTGAGGACTTCAGAATCCTCGTAAATATAAAAATTAAAGGGCGCTACGATAGTCTGATTGGAAATCTGCCCGACATTAAAAGTGGATTTCCTAACAATAACTTTTTCTCTTGTAAAGAAGAAATTAACAAGAAAGATTAGTATTGTGGTGATACCGACCGCAATAAATGCCTGCGATATTCTTTTTGTTGGGATATATGCTTTCATGTTCTGATTATTAAGACAACAAAAGCCCCTTATTCCGAATAAAGAGATAAGGGGCTTCTAAGAATGTATATTAGTTTCGGGGTATTCTAAGAATCTGGTTTGGATAAATCAAATCAGGATCTTTGATCTGGTCTGTATTTGCCCTGTAAATCTTGGGCCACTGGAAGGGATCATTGTAGATCTCGGGATAGCTTGAAATTGTCCAGAGACATTCACCCCTATAGACTTTCCAGCTTGTGGGAAGTCCACGAGGTATTTTGAAAACCTGATTGGGATAGATCAAGTCGGGATCTTTGATCTGATCTCTGTTGGCGCGATAGATGATCCCCCACTTTGCAGGATCATTATAGATATGCTCATATCCGGAGATCTTCACTAAATAATCACCTTTGACCACAGTATATTCATCCTCATAGTACTCGCCATAAGGATACATATTTTCCTGGAGCATCTCAATTCTGCTATCTATCTCTGCAAAAAGCTGTTGGAACTGAGGGACTTTTGCCACATCCTCATTCTTCAGCCCTTCATACTGAGCAATGAAATTCTTGATTTCCTGATTGCTCTTATACAGTTCGGTGTTCGGAAGCTGATCATAGTAATCAAGCTTGTTCTTGATCTCATTCAATTGACGTTCAAAATCAACAAGTTCACTATGCGAAACAGTTCCGATAGAATTCATGATTCTAGTGTAGATCACATCATATTCCTGATCGAGAAGAGCAATTTCTTCACTCAATGCTACGATTTTCAATTCATTCTCAGTAACTTGCGAACCGGCATTTGCCTGGCGAACCTGCAGCATCATTAGCTCATTTTCCAGAGCTTCCCAGTACTTGAGAGTTTCTTCTTTGGAGAGGTCTTTGTATTCCTCTTCTGTTAGATAGCGGACTTCCGCCTGCAGATAAGTTGATAGGATCATCAATAAAACGAATAGTGCGATATACTTTTTCATGTTACTCCTCCCCTAAAAAACCGTCGTCTTTTAGCTGTTGTTCATAATCTTGAAGATTCTGAAGTTCAACTTTTTTCTGTTGTAATTCCATTTCGAGTGCTTCAATCTCTGCGTTTTGTGCACTAACCTGTGCTTCGAATTGTTCCACTTTAGCGCGAAGGTCACCCAGCTCTGCTTGGGAAATAGGCGGAGGTGGTTTGTGGCAACAAGCTGAAAGCACAAAAAATGCGATCAACAAAAAAGTTATGATCTTAATTATATTCTTTCCCATACGTTCTCCTTTCAGAGTTAAGTTTAGATGTTTCTTATTTTTAATGTAAGTGTGTGTCAAGTTTTTCTTAAATTGTTTCAAAATTCTATCTTATATAATCGGAATTCCAGACCGAAAAAAAGATAGAATTAGTTTTCAAATTTTATCGTTTCTTTGTTATGTTTAATCCTAATAATATAATATACACCAATTAATGCCGGAACAACTGAATTGAAGAAGAATATCAAGAATGTAGCAGTCACCGCAAGTTCGGGACTGATTCCATACTTCGAGAAAACCTCAATTGCAAAGGTTTCGCGAAGCCCAAATCCATTAAATGAAAGGGGAATAATGTGAGAGATATGAATGAGTGGGACGGATATCATAATTTTGAAAAAACTAATATCAACGAAGTTTCTCAAAAGAATAAAATATTGATAAAATGTGATAAGCACAAAAATTATCTGTGCAAGCATTATCTCGGGTGTTCTCTTTAAATAGTTTAATAAGTATGAATGAATATTCTCATTTTTGGTAAAAAAGGAAAAAAGATAAATTATAAAAGGAAGAAAAATCACTGCGATAAAAACTGTCACCTTTATGATCATATTAATATTGCTAAAATAGAAAATCGCTGCAAAAGCTGCAAAAAAGAGATTCTTCCAAGTAAGGAATATTCGTTCCACACCTATTGAAGCTAATGTAGCTCTCTTTTTGTTATTAACAAAATATATTTTGCCGACGACACCGATACCGCCAGGACCGACAAATCGTAGAGCCAGTCCTACAAAATATGACTTTAGTACCTCATATTTCTTGGGTGTGTAGTCTGAATTCAGTTTGAGATATTTTCCCCAATTATATGCTTGAATAAGGAGTTTAATGACCGTTGAGATAACAATTAATAGAATTACCCATAATTTTATGTTGAGGAAATCAGCAATTAGTTGGTCAAATTGAATCTTTTTGAAAATGAAGTAGAGGATTAGAGCAGTTACTATTATCTTAAGAATAATAATTATGATTTTGGATGAGTTTGATAATTTCATTTTATGTTTATGAACGAGTCACACAATTCCTTGTCATCCTTGAGGGAACGAAGTGACTGAAGGATCTCCCGGAAGGATAATTTACCGTTTCTGCGAGATTCTTCGTCGTTTCACTCCTCCAGAATGACAATTACTTTTTGGGGAGATTCCCCGATAAATCGGGATTGTAAACTTCGCAAAGTTTATACTGAGCAAAGTGAATGTGCTCCAGAATGACAATAAAGTATTATTTCCACGTCCACTTGCTGAACATTCCAAGTAGAGAATAATAAATCAAGTAATAAGGATAAATTAGAATATATAACAGATCAAAGACATGAAATGGCTCTCTATGTTTGACCAATCCGCAAATCCAGAAGGTTAAAAATGAAACATAGTATATCGACAAACCAAGCCAATCTTTATAAAAGATTACATGAAATGGCAGATAAAGATAAAATAAGAGAATAAACAATGATACTACTTTGTAAAGCGGAGATGATAAAGAAAATTGTCCGTATCTCCTTTTCTGCTGATTAACAAAATCGCTGATCTGCGGATTTGTATAAACCTTACAATCAGAATTGTATATGATTTTAAACTGTGTATCTTTAATGAGATTAAGTAATAGCTTATCCTCTCCGCACGTGAAGTTCTTTATCTTCTCGAATCCGTCAACCTGCTCGTAAGCTTTCTTGTTTATATAGAGATTCCTCCCGTTATTGCTGAATGGAACTCCAAGGTTGATCGTTGCACAATAGAAATCCGCAGTAATGATCTGTGAAAATCTCCGAAAAGAAGAAACTCCATTTTCGGGTGAATATCCTACAACCATACCGACATCTTCGGAGATAAATCTATTAAAAGAGTCAAGCCAGTTTGAAGGTACTATGCAATCGGCATCAGTAAAAAGAAGATTTTCAAATTGTGCTTTTTCAATTCCCTTCTTAAGCGCATATTTCTTACCTTTATATTTTTCACTTTTATTGGCAATATGCACTGCTGTATAATTGGGTCTATTTGCACAGAATTCCTGAATTATTTTAGAAGTACTATCATAAGAAGCATCATCAACAAAGATCACTTCGAATAATTCTTCTGGGTAATCGAGATTTTCTAATGAGTGTAGAAGATCTGGAAGTGTGTGCTCTTCGTTTCTGCAGGGAATAATGAGAGAATAAGAATATTGAGTTGATCTATTTCTATTGGGAGTGATGAATAATGAAATTCCAAATATAATAAGGAAGAAGGAAAAGATTAAAATTATAGGCATT
>JACNJG010000120.1:0-15936 GCA_014382685.1 Candidatus Cloacimonadota bacterium | reverse complement strand
TCTCTCACTCTCCCAGTCTCCAAGTCTCCCCATCGCAAAGTCACCAAGTCTCTCAGTCACCTTGTCTCCCCCTCACAGCGTCCCAATATGTCCCTTCCCCACACCTTTCACTTTGCATCCGGCTTTAAGGTATTTCTTAATTTTCTCATCATTAAGAAAATTAGAGCAATCAATTATAAGAGGTTTTTTCCCAGTCATCTTAACTACCTCATCCGGGTCGAGCTCGAGGTATTCCGAATGCCCAACAGCAAGAATTGCTACATCTGCATCTTTTAGCGTATCGGATATTGATTTCTCAATTGGAACATTTTCCATCTCTGCCCAGTACTCCACATAAGGATCATGAGTTTTGACGATTGCCCAAAACTCGTTTAAAAACTTTATCAAAGTCTCGGATGGTGAGTGTCGCGTGTCTCCCAAATTTTCTAAATAGGAAACACCCAAAACAGCAATTTTAACATCCTTTAATTCAGGATATTCTTCTTTGATAAGATCAATTGTATGTAAGGGCATGGTATCGTTTATATCAACAGAATTTATTGCAATTTTCAGCTTGTCATCAATATGAAAAATAGCACCCATAGCCCAATTTGCAAGCACAGGATCCTTCGTGAGACAATATCCCCCCACACCAAGACTCGGACGCAATAGGTTATCATGCGTTCCCTTACGTTTGCGGATCGCTGCACGTACTTTGTGAATATCAACACCTATTTTCTCGGCACATTTTGCCCATTCAAGAGTGAGTGCAATATTCGTCGCGCGATATGAATTTTCCATAACTTTGGAGAGTTCCGATGCATTTGTGTTATCCAGTTCAGTGAGAGGATATCTCTCCGTATCGAGAATATTGTTTAAAAACTCACGTGCAATATCTTTGCTCTTTTCGTTCACTCCGGAAAACACACGCCAGAAATCTCGTATAGAACTCACATATTTAGCGCCTGGCATAACCCGTTCATAAGAATGTGCGATCAAAGGAGGATTTTTTTCTATATCAATTCCACGTTTGGTGAACTCTTCTTCAATAAGGGGCTTCACGACGTTTTCACATGTTCCGGGTGGGACAGTTGTTTCTACTAAAATAAGACATTCAGGAGAAATGTGCTTACCAAGATTCTTCATTCCATCCCGGAAAGCAGAAAGATCACAATAGCCCTGTGATGCATCACCAAATGCTGGTTTTGTGGCATCCAACTGAATATCAACTACTGCAATATCTGCAACTTCGTAGGCATAATTGAGCCATGTTGCTCTCAATGTTTTCCTTTCAACTACAGTTCTATGAAATATTATCGGCACTTCTGCGTCGGAGGAATTGACTGGTGGGATTCCCTGATTGATAACAGGCACTTTCCAAAAGGAACGTAGAGAAGCTCTTTGCTGACCGTGCACAAAATAGAGTGGATTTCCTTCATCATCAGCTGCATCTGCAACGACTGCTGCCATCACGCAGCCGACAAAGCCCATTCCCTGCACAGCTACGATTTTTCGTCCTAACTTTCTTTGTTCATCTGTTATTCTCTTAAGTTCTTCTAATTCTTTTGAAGATTCAGCTTCGGTTGGAAGTGGGTACTCTTTTCCACTTGGTGAGAGTGATATTTTTTTCATTGTATCTCCTTTTTGATAGACTTGATCAAAGTATTATAGGTTCAAGTATAAACGTAAACAATGCTAGGTTTTCTTACATATTATGCATATAATCTTTAGATTTTTATCTCTTTTCTTCTTACTTCGTATTTCCAAATAAAAACAATCATAATCGCAGCAAAGATCGCTCCGAAAATCCAAAACCCAAAAGCAGCATTCCAACTGAATTTATCAATAAGGTAACCGGTTCCAACACCTGTCAAACTTGCTCCGACATATCCCATCGCATCAATAAAACCTGTTACTGATGAAGCTGCTTTACGTGTAACCAAATCCGCTGGTAAAGCTGCTACAATAAGCACATGAGGTCCAAAAGTTAAAAATCCGATAACCAATAACACAGATAAACTTAGAACCCAACTTTCAGCTGGAACTAATCTATATAAATAACAGGACACTGCTAATAAAACCAACATAATAAATGCAATAGGAGCTCGACGATGTTTAAAAATACTGTCTGATGCCCAACCGGCGAAAATTGCTCCGAGTCCACCTGCAATAGGAAATGCAATTGCTTTGTAAGCTGCAAGCGAAATAGTTGCTCCTTGCTCTTCAAACATATATGTAGGTGCCCAACTCATAAAACCATATCTGACAATATTTAAACCGAAAAGAGCAAAGCCGGCAAACCATACATAAGGATTTAAAAGAGTTATCCTGAAAGTCTCCTTAAAACCTATATGATGATCCTTTTTAACCTCATTATTATCAATTCCCTGTTCCTGTTCTTCCAAACTTGGCAAACCTACTTCTTCAGGTGCATTTCTTGCTCTTATATACCAGTGAATTGCTAGCACTATACAAATTACAGCAGGAATCCAGAAACTGAAACGCCAATCCATATATTTTACAATTGTGCCGGCCAAAAACCATGAAAAAGCTCCACCAAGGATGTAGGCGGTACCCAAACGTCCTGCGATCTTTCCTCTGCCTTTCCTAGGAAACCAGTTTGCCATTGTTTTTACTGTCGGTCCCCAGCCCATAGACTGGAAGTATCCGTTCAAACCCCACAAAATTGCCATTAAAACAATTGCACCAGCGCTGAAACCGAAGATGACGTTTAATACTGCTGAAGCAATCAAACCAAATGTAATTATTCTTCTTGCATTAATTTTATCACCAAGCTGCCCGTTTATAAACTGTCCCACTGCATAAGCAAAGAACAAACAGCTAAGCACAACTCCCATATTTGTTTTTGTTAATCCAAATTCACCCATTATTTTGGGCATTGCGACAGATATATTTACTCGTAAAAGATAGAAAGAGGCGTAAGTTACCCACATAAGCCAGAACATTTTCTTTTGCCAGATTTTAATTTGAGTTGCTGCGTCAGAATTATTTTTCATATTTTTCCCCATTATTTTTGATATTATTTTTTATACTTGTAGATGATTGCGAAGGATAATATGGTATGACAATTACTTTTCCACCAATACTTTCCATTACTTCTCGTGCTTCTTCAATAGCTTCATTAGTATGACTCGAGCTTTCCATTAAAATATCAGGTTTGATTTTTTTTACATTCGGAAGGGGTGAATAAGTTTCTTGGGCAACTACCAAATCAACGTATTTTATTGCATTTGCAAGATCAAATCTTTCATCAAAAGAAAGTATTGGTTTTTGCTTTTTTTCCATTACAGCTTCATCGGTTAAAATCCCTATGATCGATTTTCCATCTTTACCTGCTATCGCCTTGGCATTTTCCATCATTTTAAGATGCCCACGATGTACTATATCTAATACATAATATGAATATACTAATTTCATCTATCTATCCTTCTGCATTTATTTTTTTAATTTTCATTTTAATTGTAATCCTCGAGAAATGGATATTCCAGTAAGATAAATCAACATCTTGGGAGATTCTTCACTGCGTTCAGAATGACAATTTTCTTTTTTGGGAGATTCAAATATTCAATACTTACCGATCCGCTGCTTTCCTCTTATCATGCTCCAATACATGTATTCTATCAGCTCTGATAAGAATTTTCGAAATAGTTTTGCCCTCATTATTTTTGCAGTAATTTCGCACAGATTTCATGAATTTATATCGAGTTTGAGGATATTCAACTTCCACACTTCAATATCTTGATGGCTTTTAACCTATCACTTGTTGCTAATCACTGATTACTTTGTTACTTTTTGAAGGAAGGGCTGAAGAAGATCATATTCAACATTCATACCCAGCTTTATATCAGGTTTAGTTTTCCCATGGAAATCTGATCCGGCAGTAATAAGCAATCCATATTTGTCAGCGATATACTTATAAAATCTGATCTGATCATGAGTATGTTTGGAATAGAAAACCTCAATCCCCATCAAACCATAATTTGTAAGCTCTGCAACTAATTCCTCCAACTTTTCATCATTGAGTTTTGTCTGATATGGATGCGCAACCACAGGAATTCCTTCAGCATCTAAGATCAATTCGATTGCATTCTTTGGTTGAAGTCTTTTTTTATTTAAATAAAGCGGTTTGCCTTTTTCAAGATACTTATCAAATGCCTCCTGATAACTTTTTGTATATCCCTTCTTTGCAAACAAGTTCGCAAAGTGAGGTCTGCCAATCAGTTCGCCACCAGCTTCTTTTTCCAGCTCCTCAAGAGTAATATCGAAACCGAGTTTTTTCATGTTCTCTATCATTTTTTTATTTCGATTGAGCCGAAAATCCTGCAGTTCTTTGAGTGTGCGATTGAGTTCAGTATGCTTCGGATCAAAGCCATAGCCAAGAATATGAAGAGTTTTGGGAAACTCAGCACTTATCTCAACACCATTTATAAATGTAAGTCCATCAGGAACTTTCGAAATTTGTGATAAACCCTCAATGGTATCATGATCAGTGAGAGATAAATATTTGAGTTTTTTCCCTGTAGCTTCGAGGATAAGTTCTTCGGGAGAATAAGTCCCATCAGAAGCAGTACTATGTGTATGTAAATCAAGTAGCATTTTGTTTTCCTTGGCACACTCCGTGCCCCTCACTTGCATTCCCCAGTTTTCGTAAGTGGCATCATTCAGGACAGTTATGATTATTTTTTTGTAAATTTAATTTTTTATGAGCTTATCAAGTTCCTTCTTTAAGACATCAACTTTATCTATTTTTTCCCATGTGAATTCTGGTTCATTTCTCCCAAAGTGACCATAAGCAGCAGTTTTCTTGTAGATGGGTCGCTGAAGTTTGAGATGTGCGATGATTCCCTGAGGAGTCAAAGGAAAATGCTTTCTGATAAGTGAAATGATCTGCTCGTCATCAAGCTTGCCTGTTCCAAAGGTCTCGACCCACAAACTTAATGGTTCAGCTATTCCGATAGCGTATGAAATCTCGATCTCGAATCTGTTAGCAATGCCTGCTGCAACAATATTTTTTGCAATGTAACGAGCCATATAAGCAGCACAGCGATCTACTTTTGATGGATCTTTTCCTGAAAAAGCGCCGCCGCCGTGACGACCCATTCCACCATATGTATCCACTATGATCTTTCTGCCGGTCAAACCCGCATCAGCTTGAGGTCCGCCAATCACAAACTCTCCTGTGGGATTAATATGAAAAACAGTTTCACTATCAAGATAATCTCCACACACGGGCTTTATCACATGTTCAATAATATCTTTTCGGATTTTATCTCTTTCAATACCATCAGCATGCTGGCTCGACACAACAACAGTATGCACCCGTTTGGGAACATTATCATTATATTCAATTGTGACTTGTGACTTTCCGTCAGGTCCTAAATATGGAATGATTCCGCTTTTACGCACCTCGGAAAGCTTTTGGGTCAATTTATGTGCAAGCATTATTGGTAATGGCATTAACTCCTCAGTCTCATTGCAAGCATAGCCAAACATCATTCCCTGATCGCCGGCTCCCTGCATATGATGAGCAGATTTGTCAACATCCACACCTATAGCAATATCATGAGATTGAGGAATAATACTGCAGAACACGCCACAATTCTCATAATCTATACCAAGTTTGCTGTGAGTGTAACCAATTTCTTGAAGAGTATCTCGTACAATTTTGTTTATATCTACAAAGCCCTTTGTGGTAATTTCTCCAAACACCCAAACTGCACCATTCTTGACAGCAGTTTCAGCAGCAACTCTTGAATTTTTATCCTGTCTAAGACAGTCATCGAGAACTGCATCACTGATTAGATCACATATTTTATCGGGATGTCCCTCTGTTACAGATTCCGAACTAAAAAGATAATTTTTCTTGCTCATGCAAAGTATCCTTTCCTAATATCTATAATGTTCCGGCTTATAAGGTCCTTCGATAGGAATACCAATATATTTTGCCTGTTCTTCCGTCAAGCGGGTCAATTTTGCATTAACTTTTCCAATATGCAAAAATGCAACTTCTTCATCAAGTTTTTTAGGTAATCTATACACTTTTTTATCATAATTATTCTTCCATAATTCCATCTGGGCAAGTACCTGGTTTGTAAAGGAATTACTCATGACAAATGAAGGATGCCCGGTCGCATTTCCAAGATTAACCAATCTTCCTTCAGAGAGAAGAATAATTGAGTGTCCGTCCGGGAATTGTATTTCATCAACCTGAGGTTTGATATTTATCTTTTTTACTCCAGGAGTTTCGTACAATTCATCTACCTGTATCTCATTGTCAAAATGTCCAATATTACAGACTATTGCCTTATCCTTCATCATCTGCATATGATCTACTCGTATCACATCCCTGTTGCCTGTTGCGGTGACAAAAATATCTCCTTCTTGGATAACATCTTCAAGTACAGTAACTTTGAATCCTTCCATAGCTGCCTGCAAGGCACAGATAGGATCGATTTCTGTGATGATCACACGTGCTCCAAATCCCTTCATGGATTGTGCACATCCCTTGCCGACATCGCCGTAGCCACAAACAACGACAACTTTACCGGCAACCATTACATCAGTACCTCTCTTAATCCCGTCTGCAAGCGATTCCCTACAACCATAGAGATTATCAAATTTTGATTTTGTAACTGAATCATTAACATTAATTGCGGGAAATAGTAATGTGTTATCTTTCATCTTTTGATAAAGCCGATGAACTCCGGTAGTCGTTTCTTCACTTACGCCTTTGATATGTTCTGCAATCTGATGCCAGCGGTCAGGAAATTCAACGATATCTTCCAATATTGTCTTATGAAGGATGCCAAGTTCTCTGCTTGAAGTATCGGGCTGAGGAATTGCCCCGATTTTTTTGTATTCATCTTCTAATCGAACGCCTTCGTGAACAAACAAAGTCGCATCTCCTCCATCATCCACGATAAGATCAGGACCTTCTTTATCGCTGAATAAAAGTGCATTTTTTGTACACCACCAATATTCTTCAAGCGTTTCACCTTTCCATGCAAAAACAGGGATCCCTTCTTTTGCGATCGCTGCAGCAGCATGATCCTGTGTAGAGAAGATATTGCAAGAAGCCCATCTCACATTCGCACCCAATTCAACAAGTGTTTCTATCAACACGGCAGTCTGGATCGTCATATGAAGACTACCTGTAATTCGAGCTCCCTTTAAGGGTTTGTCTTTAGAATATTTTTTTCTGAGTGCAATTAAACCCGGCATTTCAATTTCTGCAAGCTCAATTTCCTTCTTACCAAAATTAGAAAGTTTTATGTCTTGAATTTTATATTCCATATTTTTCCTTTTTCTTAATGTTTTAATTTATAATCTTTATTTTTCATAATCGGCAAGATATGGTTTGCTACTATTATTTGTAAATATTTATATCATATAAAAATAGTAATATAATTCAATAAACCAGTGAAATTCGTGTTTGCCCTATGTATTAATCCCCTTATTTGTAACTTCCTAATGATATGCTTTCTTGTTTTAATAAGAAATAAACACACATCTCCCTCTCTTGCTAAGATTTTATTAGTTGATTTTCCTATTTAGAATTAATTACCGATCTCAATAAACTTCTTATCATTTCTTTCTGATGTTGGCTTGCGAATCCGATGACCTCTTCGGTAACTTTGAGTTTCGTCATTTTTTTCGCCTATATTATCTTCAGGATCTTCAGGAATTTTAAAGACGGTTTCTGAGAATTCATCAAAAAATGACATCACACTATCCCAATATAATTCGTCGGATTTTGCAGTCGGTCCAACATAAGAGTCAAACGAAAATAGTGTGGAAGAAAGAAATAAACTAAGAACGAACATTAATACTATCGTTACATACGCTTTCTTTTTCATGTTTTTTTTCTTTTATAAATTATTTTTCGGATATTCGACTCATACAAATTTCTTTGTCAATAAAAAACAGAATATACACAAAAAAATTAAATATTTTTGATAACCCGTATCACATAATCCATCTGCTCGTCGGTTAATTCAGGATAAATTGGAATTGATACAACTTCTTTCGCAGCTTTTTCTGATTCTGGAAGATCGCCACCTTTATATCCTAAATAGGCAAAACATTCTTGCAGATGGAGTGGAACAGGATAATAAATTGCATTGCCAATATTCGCTTCATTAAGCTTATCTTGAAGCTCATCTCTCAAGGGAGTACGAATCGTATATTGATTATAGATCATTATATTATATGATTCAACAAAAGGTGTATCAACCACATCTTTCAAATGTTCATTATAATATTCTGCATTTTTCTGACGACCTTTGTGCCATTCTTCCAAATAAGGAAATTTCTCAAGAAGCACTGCTGCCTGCATTGTATCAAGCCGGAAATTGCCGCCGATTATTTTATGATAATATTTTGGTTTGCTTCCGTGTTGGCGTAATATTCTGATCTTTTCAGCTAATTCATCATTATTTGTCGTGACAAGTCCGCCATCTCCACAGCAGCCAAGATTTTTACTAGGGAAAAAAGAAAAGCAACCTACATCTCCAAGGGATCCTGCGCGTCGTCCTTTATATTCAGAACCAATTGCCTGAGCAGCGTCTTCAATAACAACAAGATCATGCTTTTTTGCAATTTCATTGATCTTATCCATTTCTGCACATTGCCCGAATATATGAACCGGAATTATTGCTTTTGTCTTATCAGTAATTTTCTGTTCGATTAATTCTGGATCAATATTATAAGTTTTGGGGTCAATATCTACAAAAACAGGTTTTGCCCCAACACGGAATATCGAACCGGCTGTTGCAAAAAAAGTAAAGGGAGTGGTAATTACTTCATCACCTTCACCGATATCTAATGCCATTAGAGATATAATCAGAGCATCGGTTCCGGAAGTAACTCCGATCGCATGTTTGCAATGACAATAGTCAGCTAATTTCTCTTCTAATTCTTTTATTTGAGGACCGTTAATAAATCTTTTTGAATCGAATACGTCCTTCATTGCCTGTAATACTTTATCTTTCATTGGCTCGTATTGAGCGTTTAGGTCGAGCATTGGTACTTTCATGGTTTTTTCCTTTCTATTCATCGAGCAAAGCGATATTTTTTGCATTGACCTCAATTGCTACTGCTTGTTTTATCAAGTCAATGTTTAATACTAATTTAAATGCCCCTTTTCTATAAGAGATCTTTCCTTCATAGTTTTTAAAAGGTCCTCTGATGATCTTTACTCTTCTTCCCCGTGTAAGAAATTTGTGAGGGATCAATTTGGCACCCTCATTTTGAGCATAATGTATCTGCTTGAGTTCCGCAAGAAGCTGCTCTTGATCAGGAGCTTCTATAAATGCACAAAGCTGTCCTGTGCGATATAATTGTGTTTTCTTAGTATGATTGCAATTGCAAAATATATAGCTTGAAAAAAGTGGCTTCCTAAAAGTGATCGCTCTGTTATGGTAATACCTCACGCTCTCTATTAATGGCAGATAATATGAAATATTATAATCAATACAACTCTTTGCCACTTTCTTTTCATGACGAGGTTTTGTGTATACTGCATACCAGCAACCATCATCTGTTAGTTTTAATTCACCAAATAACTCACTAATTTCATTTTTATCGCTTGGCATATTTATTATCTAAATCCAAATTATTTATGAATGAGAAGTGTCGAATCATAAATTCCTGTCAATTATTGCCTTAAAGAATTTTCATTTAAAAAATGGCATGACCACAAACTCGGATCATGCCATTCTTACGTGACAATACTTGATTCTCTATCTTCTAAAGTTTCTTTGATTATCTCTTTTCGGACGTGCTTCATCGACCTTCATGGTACGACCTTTAAGGTCTTTTCCATTCAAGTCACCCATTGCGTTTTCAGCTTCAGATGATTCTGACATTTCTACGAATCCAAAACCTTTTCCATCAATGATAGTAACCTCAACCACTTCGCCGAACTCAGCAAATAATTCTGAAAGTTCTTCTTTTGTGACTGAATAATCAAGATTACCCACATAGAGTTTTTTACCTTGCATTCTTTCTAGTCTCCTATTTTTTTTGTTCTCATACTAATCATGAAGAATAGACGTATAAAAAATCTAATTTCATTCTTAAATATTTCGAACTTATATAACTTAACAAGTAAGTTATTTTTTTAATTGACGCATAAAAAATATCTAAAATAAAAATCGTCAAGTACTGTAATAAAAAAAATTTTTTAATTTTAAATAGATAAATGGCGGAGAGAGTGGGATTCGAACCCACGGTCCGCCAAACAGCGGACAACGATTTTCGAGACCGCCCCGATCGACCGCTCCGGCATCTCTCCCAAAAAAAATGGCGGAGAGGGCGGGATTCGAACCCGCGGTAAGCTTTTGACCTACACACGCTTTCCAAGCGTGCTCCTTAAGCCAGCTCGGACACCTCTCCACTTCTATTAGTCCGCTTCTCTTGAAAAAATTTTCTTAAAATAGTACCACATTCATTTGCCATGACACCGCTTTTTAATTCAGGATTATGATTCAGGCGAGTGTCATAAAGAACATTATATAATGATCCGCATGCACCATTCTTTTCATCAAAGGCACCAAAAACTACTCTATTTATACGTGAAAGAACTATTGCTCCAGCACACATTGTACAGGGTTCTAAAGTGACATATAAGGTACAATCATAAAGCCACTTGCCACATTTTTTTCGGGCTTGTTCAATTACAAGCATTTCTGCATGGGCAAGAACGTCCTTACTGGATTCCGTCGAATTATGAGCACGCACTACGATTTTTTCATCCTTTATAATTACTGCCCCAACAGGAACTTCATCCTCTCGAAAAGCCGTTTTGGCTTCTTCAAGTGCTAATTTCATCCAGTATTCATCACTATGTGCTTTCATCGAATGTGTTTGTTTATTTGAAGCCGATATTCATTGTCAATTTTTCCACAAAATGTATGCAATTGCAAAATCAATAAAGATATTGACCAGTTTCAAACCTTCTCCACAAACTAACAAAAATTAATTTTAATAAGGATATTCAATGTCATCTACCTTTAACTGGATATTCACAGCAACTGAATTTTGTATGACAACATTACGTACTCTCGTAAGCCACCACATCCTCTTTGCAATTGGTATTGTGCTTATTGTCGGTTACCTTTTGGGCAAAGTTGCCGACAAACTCAAGCTTCCGGTTGTCACAGGTTACATTATTGCTGGTATTCTGCTTGGTGAATCGATCGGTAATGTAATCGAACTGAAGATGGTTCATGCTCTTCGTCCCATCACAGAAATTGCACTTGGACTTATCGCCATTGCTATTGGCGGTGAATTCTCTCGTTCAAAATTAAAATCCATTGGCAAAGAAATTTTTATCCTTACCTTGTTCCAGATCGGGCTTACCTTTGTACTTGTTTCCGGATCATTGATGCTTATTGGTTTTAAACATGAATTCTCTCTACTTTTGGGAGCCATAGCCACTGCCACTGCCCCTGCTGCCACTGTTGCTATCGTGCAGTCACTTCGCGCTCGAGGAAAATTTATCGACTATCTCTACGGATTGGTTGCCCTCGATGATGCTGGCTCGGTTGTTCTTTTCGGCTTGGTTTTTGCTTTTGTAGGACTCACATTGCCGAATATTAGCGGTATAAAATCCAATCCTATGATAATGATCTTAACTGCGCTTGGCGAAATTCTTCTCTCGATAATAATCGGTATTGTGGCAGGATTCATTCTTCACAAGGCAACGTACAAGAAACAAAATAAAAGCGAGATCATGATCATCGCACTTGGCATCATCTTTATTGTGATCAGTATCGCTCATCCGCTTCATATCTCACCGCTTATCACAAATATTGTGATCGGAGCAACACTTGTAAATCTATCCTATAAAAATCAACGAATTTCACGAATTCTTGAAGGATTGACACCTCCGATCTATGCATTGTTTTTTGCGATTGCCGGAACTGAGCTGCAACTTGGTATTTTTACTCAACCCGGCATCCTTATTCTCGGAGTGATCTTCGTTGTTATGCGCATGATCGGAAAATATTTCGGGGTATATCTTGGAGCGCTAACTATGCATTCCGATAAACCAACAAAAAAATATCTTGGTATCTGCATGTTCCCGCAGGCAGGAGTTGCAATCGGACTTGTGCTGATGGTCCAGGCATCTCCGATCATTGCAAACGCTACATCCGAGATGCAGCACCTGGCGATCAATATGGTTAATATTGTAATCTTTTCAGTCTTTATAAATGAACTTTTCGGACCTGTGCTTTCCAAATGGGCGATAATAAAAGGCACAGGAATCAAACCTTAATTTGAGGTAACAAAATGAATCTTTATGACAAATTATGCAAAGAGGGCTGCTCTGCTTCTTTTAAAGCGAAGAAGAAGGATGAAGCACTTCACGAACTTGTGGCTCTACTCAAAAAATGTCCTCGCGTTGAAAATATCGGATCATCCAAAATATATTCTGCCCTGAAAGATCGCGAGAAACTCGGCAGCACCGGTCTGGGTGGCGGCATTGCTATTCCTCATGCGAAGATCGATGGACTTGATGATTTCGTTCTTGCTCTCGCTATCTCTAAAAAGGGAGTGCAGTTCGAAGCTGCCGATAACAGAAAAGTGCATATCTTTTTTGTGCTTCTTGGACCATCAAATTCACCAAACGAGCATTTGAAAATGCTTTCAGCGATTTCGAGAACTCTTCGTGATGAAGATATTAAAAATGAACTTCTCGCAGCCAGATCGAGTGAATCGATCTATGAAACAATCGTAATGAGTAGTGATGAACAGGCAAAAAAAGAGCTTCCTCAAGAGAAGAAAAAACTCCTCATGATCGTCTTGTATGAACAGAAATATTTGGAAGACCTTATGGAGCTTTTTCTTGAACTCGGTGTGAAGGGCTCGACTGTTATTGACTCTCAAGGCATGGGTGGAATTCTTACAAAAGTGCCTCTGTTTGCAGACTTTATAAACTTTCTTGGAGAAAATAAAAACTATAGCAAAACAATCTTTGCGATCATCAGCGAATCTGAACTGCATACAATCATTCGCGGAGTAGAGAACCTGCTTGGCGACCTTGACAAACACGGAGGCGCATCGATCATTTCATTAGATATACATTTTGTTAAAGGCACAATGGAATATATGTAAGGAGCATCATGAAAAAAATCATCTTTTACACCATAATCCTATTAGCAGCAACACTTTTTTTGCAAGCAGATCCACCAGCTACTTTCGATCTGCGGGATGTGGGTGGACAAAACTACGTTACAACTGTAAAAAACCAACAGGGTGGCACTTGCTGGACTCACGGCGCTATGGCATCGATAGAGGGAAACCTTATGATTACAGGCGTGTGGACGGCAAACGGCGAGATAGGAGAGCCGAATCTTGCAGAATATCATCTCGACTGGTGGAATGGTTTTAACCAATATAATAATGATGACATTACTCCCCCATCCGGAAGCGGACTGGAAGTACATCAAGGCGGCGACTACAGGGTAACTTCTGCATATCTTTCACGCGGGGAAGGCGCAGTACGCGATATTGACGGACAATCTTACTCCTCACCACCTGCACGATATGAGCCAAGCTATCATTATTATTATGTTAATGATATCGAGTGGTATGTTGCCGGAAGCGATCTGAGCAATATAAACACGATCAAAAATAAAGTTATGGAAAACGGTGTCATGGGTACATGCCTTTGTTATGCTTCACAGTATATCAGCAATTATATACATTATCAACCCCCGACCACGACCGACGACCCGAATCACGCCGTTGCGATCATCGGCTGGGATGATAACAAGATTACGCAAGCTCCTTTGCCCGGTGCATGGCTATGCAAGAATAGCTGGGGTGCGGGCTGGGGACTGGCCGGCTATTTTTGGATATCTTACTATGATAAGCATTGCGGACAGAATCCTGAAATGGGTGCAGTTTCTTTGTACAATGCAGTGCGTCAGCCATACAGAAAAATCTATTATCATGATTACCACGGCTGGCGGGATACGCTTACTCAATATAATGAAGCATTCAATAAATTCATCGCAGAAGATGTTGAGATGCTCAAAGCAGTGTCCTTTTTCAGCGCTGTTGATAATATCGATTTTACCATCAAAATTTACGATGATTTCCAGAGCGGTTCTCTGCAGAATGAACTAAGTTCACAAACCGGTTTTATTGAATACACTGGATTCCATACGATCACATTGGATACTCCAGTTACATTAAATAATGGAAATGATTTCTATGTGTACGTGCTTGTTTCAGATGGAGGTCTCGCGATTGACAGAACTTCTGATGTACCTGTACTCCTCGGTGCAGATTATCGGACGATTGTCGAATCTTCAGCCAATCCCGATGAAAGTTACTACAATAACGGCTTCGGATGGAATGATCTGTATGACTACAATTTCTCAAATCCAACCTGGGATGAGACAGCAAATTTCTGCATAAAAGCGCTTACAAAAGAAAGAGGGATCAGCATAGATCCCGAAGAATCCTTCAACTCCTCCGGATCTGCAGGCGGACCTTTTGCTCCATCGGAAATAACTTATTCTATTATAAATAATGAAGCTTCAAGCATTTCATTTGAAGTATCTCATGATCTTACCTGCGATTGGATCAATCTTTCCGGAGATGTGTTCGGTTCGATTGCATCGGGAGATACTGCTGAAGTCATCGTTCAGATAAACAGCAATGCAAACCTCCTCGCGGAAGGACTTCATTCTTCATCACTCTACTTCACTAATCTGACAAATCATTATGGCGATACCACTCTCGGTGTCCGCCTTGCAGTTGGCGAACCTATCCTGCGCTATAGCTGGTATATGGACACAGATCCAAACTGGGATAATGAGAATCAATGGGCATACGGACAGCCCACAGGAGGAGGTGGTCAATATGGCGGACCCGATCCCACAGGCGGATACACCGGAGATAATGTACTCGGCTACAACCTTTATGGAGATTACCCGAATAATCTTTCTGAAACAAATCTCACCTCCACTGCAATTGACTGCTCAGATATGTATGGAATTACACTTAAATTCTGGCGCTGGCTCGGAGTAGAACAGCCCATCTATGATCATGCCTATGTACGGATAAGCACTGACGGCAGTAATTGGTACACTATCTGGGAAAATCCGGAAACTATATCAGATTACGCCTGGACCCAAATGGAGCTTGATATTTCGGAATATGCTGACGATCAATCTGAAGTATATCTTCGATGGGTTATGGGTGAAACTGATGGCGGATGGACATACTGCGGCTGGAATATCGATGATATAGAGATCTTTGCGTATGATGAAATTTCAGAACCTATAGAGCTTTCCTCCTTCGAAGCTACCTATGATGACTTAACTGATTCTGTGCTCCTTAGTTGGACTACCCTGTTTGAGACTGATGTCATTGGCTTTCATATTTATCGTAATGATGAGCCTGATTTTAGCACTGCAGAGCTAATTTCTGGTTTAATCCCAGGACATGGAACGACATCAGAACCCAATTATTACCAGTTTCTCGATTATGACCTGAACCCGGCTCTTCAATATTATTACTGGCTGGAGGTCATTGACTTTGGGGGCACAACAAGTGTGTACGGACCTACCAATTTACTCATCCCAAATTGCAATATCTCTACCTTTACAGTGCAATTTTTAAACTCATTACCAACATTATATTGGGTTACACAAACAGAAACAGATAATCTTGGATGGAACATATACCGTTCAATAAACGATGAATACTTGCCAAATGCTGAAATGATAAATACCGATCTAATTCCCGGTTCTGGCACAACAACCCAACCTCAATCTTATATCTATGAAGACATAAATGTGGAAGTGGCGTCAGGAGATGTACTCTACTATTGGCTAGAGAGTATAGATTTTGCAGGAGAATCTTACATCTATTATCCGTCTGCTCAATTAACCATTCCTGTTTCAGCAGAAGAATCAC
>JACNJG010000159.1 GCA_014382685.1 Candidatus Cloacimonadota bacterium | reverse complement strand
ATATTCCAATTATTATCACATTTTGCTTCGAAAATTTCTTGCTCCATTAAGTAGTCAATTATAAGATTTCTAAGATCGGTTTTTGAAGAATAAAGCACTTTTGGTTCATCGATCCCAACCGCTTTCAAATGTCCGCCTCCACCATTTGCCCTGTAACTATTCAATGCAACTGTGTAGGTAATTTCAGGATCGAGGGGCTTGGAAGTTTTAAGAAATGTCACATCCTTAATTCTGCTTCCGGGTTGTTCGCGAACATCAATAATGTATGAAATTCCTTCTGCCATATCATAGTTATAGCCGGCTATTTCAGGATTTGTGGAAAGCGAGTCATTTTCATATACATAATAGTTTGCACAATATTCAAGATAATCAACAAGCTGCTTACCTGTCATTTCGATCATTTTGAGTGTATTTTCATAGGGATACATTGCATACACATCTTTGATTCGGATCGTATCAGCCGGTATGACAAGACCTGTTGAGAATGCAGGAGAAATTGAAATGTCTGCACCCGTATGATGAAGTTGAACTCTATTGATGAGTTCAGGGATTGGTGAATCTTCAAAACGGGCATTTTCTGTTGAGATGATTTCTTTATTCAAAGCAATAGGGATTTTAAAGAATGAAATTACTTTCTTATGATATGGCTCATTGATCTCAAGAATTTCCTGTGAAGGAGCAAAATCCTTTGCCTGCTCGATCCAGCCGGTCTTTTCGATGATTTCCCATTTGGTATCGTGTTTTTCAAGTATAATCTTAGCAATCCCGAGTCCCCACGCATGGGCGCCTGAGATCATTTGTAAAGTGGTACTGTCACGTACAGTAATAGTTGTATCCCGTGGATTCACACGATGTGAATGACCGCCAAAAACAACGTCAAACCCGGGAACTCTTTCTGCTACAAGTTTGGATGCATTCGCAACAGGTAATCCAAAGAGTTCCTCTTTATATTTATCTTCCTCAGCATCAAAGCCGGCATGAAAAATCCCGATAAGCACATCCACACTATCACGAAGTTTTGGAGCATATTGTTGAGCAGTTATCACCATATCTTTCCAAGTGATTCCCGGATAATAAGTGGAGTCCAGCATAGTTGGAATTCCGGGCGTTGTTAAACCAAGAATGCCAATTTTAATACCACCTTTTCCCAAAATTGTATAGGGTTCAAAATAGGTATATTCACCATCGAGTGCGGCATTTGCAGAAAGCCATGGAAAATCTGAATTATCTCTTGCTTTTGTGTAGGTATCCACTCCCAGCTCGATCTCATGATTTCCAACTGCGAAAGCATCATAACCAATATAATTGAATGTTTGAATGATCGGATGAATGCCTGTGGTATCGATTCTATTAAAGTAATATGCATACGGAGTGCCCTGCAAAAGGTCTCCGCAGTCAAGCAGAACAACATTATCATATTTTTCTTTGAACTCTTTTATTCTGGAATAAATTTTTACCAATCCGTATTCTGCGGGTTCATCGTTGATGTAATCATAGGGAATGATGGATCCATGAATATCTGTGGTATTTAAGATATATAGCGTATCCCTTTCGTTTTCTGCATTAAGTAAAGTAAAACTCGCGCAGAACATTAAGAGTAAAATAACAATTTTTTTCATAATTTACCTGTAAATTTGATTTTTTAAGCGAACTTTTTCCACATACATAAGTTCACACGCACCATTACCCGTATCTCTACGGGAGGTGCTCGTTCTCCAGTTCACGTCTTTGCCTTTGTATGTTCCTTCGATATTTACAAGGTAGCCCCAGAGCTGAATTATATCACCTTTTTTGATCTTCTTGAATACATTGAGAATATTTTTGTTTGCAGGGATGAGATGATTGTTTGCTGAATGCTCTCTGATATAATCTTGTTTGAGGGGACAATTCTGAGCGTATTTGTAAAAATAGAATCTACGCATTTGGGAATATTTGATGAATTTCTTCATCTCCGGCTCTGTAAGTTTGCCCCACACAAGCGCAAAATCATAAGGTACGATCTTCGATCCCCAGCCGTAATGATAGCGTTTCTTGCTTACAACTTTTGCAGTTACCTCGTATTCTGCCTGAGGAAATATAAGAAGCAGTAAATTACCTTTGTTGAAAGTGAAGCTCTCTAAATCTTGAACCTCATTCTGCACCGGATTTTCGAGCGGATTGAGCGGAGTTGATGCTTCTTCTACAGAGATGGGCTTTTCCAAGAAATATTTTGCAGTAAGAATGCTTGCTGTAATAACCACTATTATGATCACAACAATTCTTATATATGAGGTGGACTGATGATAATTTTGGATTGTCATTAATGGTTCTGTCTATAGAACTTTCTAAAGAATTTGATCCTATCAATGTAAAAGGTTTTTGTCTCGTTACATTTCCGGGTTTTGAAAAAGATAATACCATTCATTCTCAGCTTTTAGACCTTTTTCAATTCTTCAATAGTGTTTTTGAGTTCTTGAATAAGGTTATTTTGCTTTTTCTCGATACTATCATGCATACAAAAAATAACTACAATTACGATCAATATTATGATCCATGAAGCAAGAGCTGTCCAGAAGAATATACCTCGAGTCTCATAATATTGCATAAGAAAAAGCAGTATTATGGACATGGCTCCGAGAATGGTTATGAGTATTGAAATGATAAACCAGGATGATCTTATTATTATGTTATCTTTCATTTTTCTCCTAAATTATTGAGATGTGAAATCGCTGGAAACTGGTGCATCACTCATTATTTCCATTTGACCTGTCGAACAATGAATAAGTATCCATCTTTGGAAATCATAGGTTTTTGAGTGTACTCCAATTGCAAATTTTTGCCAGTAATTGTACCACATCTTTATTTTAAATCCTTTGTTTGTAAAGCCATCTTCTGTGGAGAGGATTTCCTGCATAGTCCCATCGAATGCCGGGAGCAGAGCGATGATTTTATCCTCGTTTTCTTTCATGTAGAGAACACTTTTTCCGTAGCCTCCAAGAGATTGGGGCATATGGTAATATGAGTATATATCGCATGCAACCTGGAAGAGGATCCCGTCCAATATTTTCTTTTCATGCTCAATGCCTTGCTGACGAAAAACTACCACTGCTCCGACAATTCCACTAGTTACAATAACTATTACGAGGAAGATCATGATAAATTGGTATGTGCCCATTAAAAACTCTTTTTTTTTATTTAATAAAATCCAGCCAGATCAGCCCTTTTTCTAATCCTTCTTTTGAAACTTCGTGGGCACCGTCAAAAATATAGAGCTCAACATCAAAGCCCATTTCCTTCAAAACCGATGCTGCATTTATTCCGGCATCGATGGGTATTCTTCTGTCATTCTCACCGTGTACTATATAGATCGGAAGGTCTTTTGCGTTTTTAAAGGTTTCGTCATCCAGCAGGTCAAGAGGAAGATCTCCACCGAAACAGAGAAGTCCCTTAAAGAGCAGGGGATTTCTAATACCTGTATAATAAGTAAGCCAGCAACCCTGAGAGAAGCCCATCAATACTATTTCTGAGATGTTATATTGATTTTGGAGATAAGTCACGACACTGTTTACATAATTTTCAGTTAGAGTAACTGCTTCATCAAATACTGCCGGATCATCTGATTGTGGAATCCAGCTATACCCGATATTGGAACCCACACCAAATTCATAGGGTGCCTGAGATACGGCAAAGATAAAATTTCTCGATGGAAAGTCCTGGTATAATTTTATAAAATTCTCGTTATTATCACCGTAGCCGTGCAATCCGATGAGTAAGGGATAGGACTGTGCAGGATCATAATTTTCCGGTAGTTTTATCCTGCACTCAAGAAGTGTTTTCGCTGGAATGAAAAGCACGCTTCCGCTTTCTTCGATCTTTTGTTGCTCGATACTTTCTATGCTGTCTATCAAAGCTGTGAAGATAGGGGAATCTTTCACTCCATCAAAATCAGGGTCTCCTTTTATGTGCCGAACATCATCAAAGCCGGCTTTGTAAGCTCTCTTCAGGTACAATGTAGTAAGAGAGTCTATTCCAAGAAGTCCGTAACAGCATGCAAGATTATAGATCGAGTTAGCATCAGAATTTTGGTATGAAAGATACTGGAGATAGAATTTAGCGGCTGTTTCAAAATTATCCTCATTATAATTTTGATATGCATGATAGAGGTAATATTGAGGGTCGATATCGAGAAAATTTCCGGATTGGGCATCATAAATATCAATATCCGGAATTTCAATTAGAACAGAGTCTTGATCTTCAGCATCAGCCAACAGGAAATTCATAAAAAGTAAAAATCCAATTAATATCAAAAATGATCTTTTCATCGATCTTCCTCTTAATTATTTATTAACGTGTTTTGGTGCACCGACGACACAATTTTTACCGCTCTTTTTTCCCTTATAAAGTGCGCCGTCTGCAATTCTTATACATTCGTTAATATCCATTTTTCCATTATAGGTAGTCACACCAAAAGTAATGGTGGTATTGATCTTTTTCTTATCGTATTCAAAAACTGATTCCTCTAACGCTTTTCTGATCTTTTCTGTCACAAACATTGCACCCTTCAGGTCTGTTTTCGGGTACATTAGAATGAACTCTTCTCCACCCCATCTGCCGACAATATCCTGTTTTCGCACACTACTTTTCAGCAATATTGCAATTTTCCTAAGTACCCCATCACCTGCTTGATGTCCATATGTGTCATTTATTTCTTTAAAATTGTCCAGATCACCAATTGCTATTGAAAATTGAATGCCATACCTTTCAAAACGAGTGCATTCATAATTTAATTTTTCTATCATATCGAGACGGTTTGAAAGCTGTGTAAGATGATCAGTGTGAGCAAGCACATCCATCTTTTTGTATGCTTTGACAAGTTCCTTTTCTGCCATAATTCTATCTGTTACATCGCGCATAATTCCTAGAGCGTTCCATTCGTCATGGAGTTTCACGCTTGTCAAAGACAGTTCTATGGTAATAGGAGTTCTGTTTTTTCTCAAAGCTTTTAATTCAACTGTTTTCCCAATAAGTTTTCCGCGCCCTGTTTCTATAAAGCGGGGCATGGCTTTTTCATAATCTTCGTAATAATAATCAGGAGCGAGAAACTTATGAAGTTCTTTTCCGATAACTTCTTCTTGCGTGTATCCAAATATCCTTTCGGCACCTTGATTCCAGAAAGTTATCATTCCCTTAATATCCATCATCACAATGGCGTCTCTTGCAGCAGAACTGAGTACACGGAATTTTTCTTCTTCCTCATGAGCTTTTTCTTCAAGAGTGAGTTGTTTTATAAGTGTATCAATCTGATCGAGCAAATGATCATTATCAATTGGTTTTATATGAAATCCGTTCACTCCCATGTCAATGGCTTCCAGCATATACTTTGTATCGCAATACGCCGAAGTTATAAGGATTTTTGCCTCAGGATCGAGTGCTCGAATATGCCGTATCATTTCAAGTCCGTTCATTTCAGGCATTTGTAGATCAGTAATAACGATATCGGGTTTATGAGTTTTGTAGAGTTCCAATCCTTCTTTGCCATTAAGTGCAGTATAAATAGTATCCACTTTTTTCCGGAGAATGTTCTTAATGAACTTAAGTATTAAAAGCTGATCCTCGACGATCAAGATCGATTTATGTGAAAGTTTCATAGGATCCTTTCATAATTATTGCTTGCCCAACACATTTTAAAAAACATAAAGCTCATTGGTGGCGAGAATGGATTTTCATTGTTGATAACTTTTCATCTCTTTTGTGCCGAGATAGAGCTCTCTTTCGAGAAATTCATTAATTATGAAATTTTTGAAAATCAAAGATTATGTCAATAATTAC
>JACNJG010000147.1 GCA_014382685.1 Candidatus Cloacimonadota bacterium | reverse complement strand
AAAAAAATATTACCTATTAATATGAAAAATAACAAAAATAACTTTTGTGTAATTTTGTGTAATTTTGTGGCTAATCCGTCTTCGTTTCACTTCAGTCTTCTCCGCCAGCTGGCGGATACGCCTTGACAGGACGACTCGGCAAGCAGAGGAAATTTTGCTTGTGACAAGGTAATACCTCATAAAATTGACATGTCATTCCCTCGAAAGAGGGAATCCAGTATTTTCGCATCCTCGAACTATTAAAATGGTGAACCGTTGCGAAGATTAAACAGAAACCATTCGCAAGATTCTCTTATATAAATAAAATTTGACAAAAAAAATTTACATTCTAAAGGAAAATATACCAAAGTTCGTCGAAAAAATAAAAGGATCAATATGGCAAGAATCTTAAAGAAACATTATGTGAGATTGAACGAGATCATCGGTGCAGCAGAAAACTCAATTTCACTTGCAGACCACACTTTGATCGAGCAATTTTTTTCCGAGGAGGAATAATGCCTTTACTTGAACTCATAAATGTGAAGAAGAATTATATGAAAGGGGAGACGGTCATTCCCGCTTTAAGAGGAGTCGATCTTCTTATTGAGAAAGGGGATTTCCTTTCCATTGTCGGACCTTCCGGCAGCGGTAAGTCCACGCTTCTCAATATAATCGGATGTATTGATACTCCCACAGAAGGTAGCGTGCTCTATGACGGAACTGATCTTTCTGATCTGAATGATAAGGAAAAAACTAATTACAGAAAAGAAAATATCTCATTTATATTTCAATCCTTTAATCTTATTCCAGTGTTGACAGCTCGTGAAAACGTCGAATTGCCGCTCATTATTGAAAAGAAATTCAATAAGGATGAAATTCATGATAAGGTAACCAGGATCATTGAGATAGTTGGACTTGGAGATATGGCAGATAGATTCCCTCGTGAACTCTCCGGAGGACAGGAGCAGCGTGTGGCTATTGCTCGTGCACTGGTGAAAAATCCTCTTGTCGTTCTCGCTGATGAGCCAACTGCAAATCTCGATTCGGGAATGTCCGAGGATATTATCTCGATTATGCAGAAAATGAACGAGGAAATTCACACTACATTTATATTTTCCACACATGATCCGCTTGTGCAGAAACATGCAGAACGTGTAATAATCCTCAGGGATGGTCTGATCGCCTCAGATGAAAGGAAGAACAATGGGCACGCTGATTAAGATCGCATGGCGGAATGTTCGCAGACATAAGCGCCGAACCTTTCTCTCTGCACTGGTCATCGCTGTGGGACTTGCAATGTTCATTCTGATGAATTCAATCATGACTGGTTGGGATCGAGCGAATATTGATAATCTTATTGAATTGAGTACTTCTTCAATAAGAATTTCCACAAAGGAATATGCAGACGACGTCGAGTCATTACCACTTAAGTACGGATTGCAGAATGTGCAGGAGCTTACTACATTTTTGCAGCAGCAGGAGTATGTCGCAGGTATAACTCCGAGAACACAATTTCTGGGGCAGCTCTCCAACTGGGAAGAAACCATACCGGTGATAGGACAAGTAGTTAATGCAAAAACAGATCCGACAGTTTTTGCCTTGATGAACTATTTTGAAGGAAATTATTTCTCTGATGAAGGTGAAAATGAGATCATTCTTGGCAAAGGTCTTGCAGAGGAAATGGGCGTGCAGCTGGGAGATTATATCACTCTCTATGCACTCACAAAATATGAAAGCAGGAATGCTGATGAATTTCATATTGTGGGACTTCTGAATACAACCGATCCGAATATCAACCTGAATACTATTATGATCACTTATGAAACTGCTGACGGATTTCTCGATCTCGAAGGACTTGTGACTGAACTATATGTCTCGGTGGAACGGAGAGTGAATTACAACTTGTTTGTGAAAGATGTACAGCAGCTCCAATCAAAACTCCAAAGCCGTTTTCCGGAACTTCAAATAGATAGCTTTCTAAAAATAGCTAGCGGCTTTCTGAAACTTACCGAACAAAAGAAAGCATTCGGGATGATATTCATGCTCATAATCCTGGCAATTGCAGCAGTCGGGATCTTCAACTCAGTTTTGATGAGTGTGTATGAGCGCATTCGTGAGATCGGTGTGTTGAGAGCTCAGGGCATGAAAAGGGGAGAGATCGTCACACTCTTTCTCTGGGAAGGCGGTTTCATCGGTATTTTAGGAAGCATACTTGGCTTGATCATCGGATGTGGAGCGAATATTTATTTTGTACTGGTGGGAATTCCCCTTGATCAGTTCTCCGGATTTGAAACATCGGGCATTCCATTTTTGGGTAGGATGCACGGTGAGTGGAATATTGGTGCGATCATTTTCGTGTTTCTATTTGGGATCATTGTCGCTATTGCGGCAAGCTACCTACCATCGAGAATGGCTTCAAAATTGGAAGTCACAAAAGCAATCCGCTACGTGTAGGGAGTGAACATGTCATTTATACAAAAATTCGCTTTCAGAAATGTCGGTCGTAACAAACGCCGTTCGCTTCTCGCAGTCATTTCTGTAACACTATCAATTATGTTAATTATTTTTTTACAGGGATTCGTCGGTGGATTCCTTGATAATCTTGTTCATAATTATACAAAAAATGAAACGGGTCATATCAGAATTGCTACGGATCAGTTCGAAGAAAAGGCAAAGTTCTACCCTGTAACTGAAAACATCAAAGATCCGGACAGGATATTGCAAACCATCTCGCAGAATGAAGAAATAAATAAATATATACGCACAATGACCAAGCGAATCGTTTTTGGAGTACTTCTCAGCCATGATGGAAACAACAAAACTGCACTTGCCTATGCCGGTGATCCTGAGAAAGAAAAAGAGCTTCTGATGCTCAATAATTCGATACTTTCCGGCGGACGATATATCGAAAATGAAAATGAAACTATTATCGGAAAACAGTTAGCTGAAGATCTCAATTATGAACTCGGAGATGAGATCAATGTGCTGACACAAGGCAGTGACTATGCTCTTCATCTTAAGAAATTTAAGATCGTGGGACTCTTTGAAACTGGCTTGAGCATGTACGATGAAAAACTGTTTCAAATACCTTTGATCAGCGCTCAGGAACTGCTCAGAATGCCGGGAGAAACCCAGCAGATCATAATAATGTTGAATAATTACAATGATTCCGATAAGGTTGCAGAGCAGATCAATAATTTGCTGAAAGATAACGAAATTGCAGTCTCCTCATGGTCAGAGATCGGTACTTATTATTTCTATGTAGAAATGGCAGCACAGATCTATGGCTGGTACTATATTGTGATCGCTTTTCTCGGTGCTTTTATTATTGCTAATATCATGATGATGGTCGTGCTGGAGCGGAGAAAGGAGATCGGTATTATAAAATCATTGGGATTTTCAAACAAACAGGTCTTATCTATGTTTGTATTTGAAGGAATGATCCTGGGATTTATCGGAAGTATAATCGGGTCGCTAATTGGTGTTGGAATCGTGATCATTCTGCATTATCACGGATTGGACTTTTCAAAAATGCTCAGCTCGATAGATATGCCGTTGAGTAGTATTGTGTATTTCAGACTCAATGTACTGAACGTCATCACTGCGATCTTACTGGGAACAGTTGTAGCCACAGTTATTTCCTTCATCCCGTCGCGCAGAGCCGAAAAAATGAAGATCGTGGATTCATTAAAAAGTGTATAAATTATTATGGGAGTTTAAATGAAAAGAATAATTATTATTGCTCTTTTGTGTCTGTTCTCAATTACTCTCAATGCACAGGAAGAAAATATCACAGGAGAAGAAATTCTCAGAAAAATCGATGAGAATGAGTATTATGACACGATTGAATATACAGGGAAAATGATCATTCATATTGATGATCAGATTCGCACAAAAGAGCTTGCTGTGCAGGCAAGAAGTGAGGGACATAAAGCGCTGGTAGAATTTACAAATCCCGAAGATTACGGTACAAAATATCTTCTAATCGATGATGAGCTCTGGATATATTTCCCGACAGAGGAAGAAGTGGTGAAGATATCGGGGCATATGCTCAAAGAGGGTATGATGGGTAGTGATTTCTCCTATGAAGATGCACTTGAATCAAGTAAAATATCAGAGAAATATAATGTTGAAATTGCAGCCCAGGACACGATTCAGAACCATCCATGCTGGGTTCTGAAACTCACTGCCAAAGTCAAGGATGTGCCCTATTATTCCAGAAAATTGTGGATTGATAAAGAGCATTTCTTCACGTGGAAAGAGGAGATGTATGCAAAATCAGGAAAGCTACTCAAAGAGATGAATGTGCTCGAGATCAAGCAGTTTGATGATAGATATTTTCCAGTTAAATCTGAAATGATCAATAAGCTAAGAAGGAATAGTAAAACGGTTTTTATAATGGATGATATTGTCTTTGATGTTTTTCTTCCTGATGATGTTTTCAGCTTGAGGAACCTTCAGCATTAGAGAAATCATGAAGAAGATATTAATAATTTCCTTTATGATATTTGCTTTGACAGTAAATTGGCTTTCTGCAGAAAAGCTAACAGGTATGAAGGTCTGGGGCTCGAATTTCATTGATATAAGAGGTTATCATTACTTTAAAAATGGTGAAGATTCACTCAAATTTGGAGGCATGAACACTTTCCGTTTCAATTTTCATAACAGAAATAAACGCTATGGCAAAATTGAAGGTAATTTCGATCTTATTATTCCATTTGGTTTTACTGCCGATCAGTTCCAAACCCTGATAGATCAATCAGAAGCATCGGATACACTCTCAATGCCATATTATCCGCTCTTTGTACATGGCAACACCCCTGTCTTGTTGGATATAAGAAAATTGTATCTCTCGCTATATTTGCCTTTTGCAGACATTACTCTTGGAAGACAGATCGTTAATTATGGTAAGGGAGTTGTATTCTCACCAATCGATGTTTTTTCAACTATCGATGTTGCAAACATTAATTTCGAGCGGCATGGAAGTGATATCGCAGCTGTGAAAATCCCATTCTCTTATCTTTCAGGGTTGGATGTAGTGACTGAATTTCCTAGAAAACACCATGAGTATTCTTCTGCATTAAGAGGTTATTTCAATACTTTGGGATTTGATGTTGCAGTAAATACTATCTACAAGCATCGTGCAGAGGAACTGATCGCAGGATTATCATTTAAGGGCGACGCCTTCTTTGGGGTGTATGGAGAACTTGTTGAGCATTTTGCTGATGATCTTTCAAAGAAATATTTCGAGGGCATGTTCGGGCTGGATTATTCCATAAAAAATGACTTATATTTAAGAACTGAGTATTATTACAAAAACAGTAATATTCAAAATGAATGGGGGAAGCATAATCTCTTTCTCTCCTTTCAATATGTGATAAACGATCTTATGAACGTGTCTGCTCATGTGATCGGCAGTGATGCGGGTGGAAATGACCAGATGCTGATGTATTCCGGGCAGTTTTATTACAATATTCTCCAGAATGTGAATGTGATCTTTTATACCCGTTATTTCTCATACAAAGAAGAAATTGCTTCTGCACCTGATCTGGAATATGCAGTACGGGTAGAGGTGAAGTTTTAAAATCACGATTCAGCTTGCAAAGATGAGTCGGTCTGGGAAAAATAGTACGCAGAACCACGTAGATTAATAATTATTCACCACAGAGGACACAGAGGAATTTCCACTTGAGACAAGATAATTCCAAATATAAAAAAATTGTCATTCCCTCGGAAGAGGGAATCCAGTATTTTCATATTCTAGGAACTCCATCCGACTACTCAAAAAGCCACATATATTGACATGCATGGAATCACTTTGGAAATCTATCCAAGCTAAGAAATATCTAAAA
>JACNJG010000155.1 GCA_014382685.1 Candidatus Cloacimonadota bacterium | reverse complement strand
TGATCTTCCAAAATTCTTTTCTTGTAGCAACGTAAAATATGTCCTCGTCCGATTTTCTGATATCGGAATATTTTCTGTTTGCACTTGTCACATCTGATGATAATAATTCTAGATGAATCTGCCATATTAGAAGAGTTGCTGCTGTGATTCTTGTTTTACAGGTTTCTGCTTTTTCTTGTATTCTATCTTCTTTTCTTCAAGAAGTTCATGCTCGATCGCTTTAATATAAGGAGATTGCGGTAAGCTATATGTTTTTCCATACAGGAAACGATTTTGTGCACTTGTCAGATACAGCAGATTTCTTGCACGGGTCATACCTACATAGAACAACCTGCGCTCTTCATCGATGTCGCAATTTTTATTTTCAAACAACGAATAGGGAAGTATGCCCTCTTCACAACCCGCAATAAAAACGCAGTCGAATTCCAGTCCTTTGGCAGAATGAAGTGTGAGCAGATTTACCCTTTCCAATGTGAAGTCGTTTGTGTCAACACCGGAACCAAGAATTGCAAACTTCAGAAATGCATCGAAATCTTCATCGAAGCTCTCGGCACAGTTCAACAACTTATTAATCGATTCATCGAGTTGAGATATTTTGTCTTTGAAAAGTTTCTTTATGATCATTTCAAGTGCCTGCCGCACATCATTCTCAATAAGACAGGTCTTAAGCTCATTCAGGTCGGGAATGGTCAGAATATTTCGCTTGATCAGCTCATCGATCAGGAACATATTTCTCGGATTGAGTGCAAGACGCAGCACATCGAGAACAGATTTAACGGGCTCTTCAAAGAAAAAGGAATTTTCGGTTACTTTCTGATATGGGATCGAATGGTCATCGAGTGCCTTTTCCAGCGAAGGCATAAGGGCTTTCAAACGACAAAGGATTGCAACTTCGGACATACTGCCCACTTTCGAGCCCTCGCTTCCATCGGTGATAGAACTGTCCATCGAGAAAAATCGCAAACCACCAATAAGTTTCTCGATTTCACGAGCGATGAATTCAGCTTCGCTTTTATCGGTCGCATGAGAAGAAATATTGATCTTCACACCTTCCTGCAAGCCGGAAAGTATTTCCTGTTCCTTAATGACCTGACGGGATGCTTTCAAAATTGTATTGGTACAGCGGTAACTCTGAAACAGTGAAATGATCTTTGTCTGTGTATAGTCTTTCTGGAATTTTTGGATAAAACCGACATCTGCTCCGCGGAATCCGTAAATCGCCTGATTCGGATCACCGATCGAAGTGATATTTGCCTGTTTTTCCGGCTTAATAAGTTTGATGAGCTGATACTGTGCAGCATTGATATCCTGAAATTCATCAATAAGAATGAACTGCACTTTTTTTTGATAGTTTTGTTGGATTTTCTGCTCCCTCTTCAGAAGTAAGACTGGTTTATATATCAGGTCTTCAAGATCGAAAAGATTGAACTGCCGCAGAGCTTTCTCGTATTTTGCAAAGAGTTCCTTAGTTGCTTTTTTTCTGATCTTTGATTGTGGAATTGCCTGCTGCTTGATATGCGAAATTTCTTCTGAAAGTGCTTTTACTTTTTTCTTATCACACCCTACTTTTTCGATAAGAAAACGGTGCTTTTCATTTTCATCAAGAATGCTGAATTGCGAATCTCGATTGAAGTATGATGCATGCTCTTTTAGGATCGAGTATCCATAAGAATGGAATGTTGAGATATGAAGTTCCTCTTTTGAGGTGTTGTCCAAAATTTTATCGAGCCGTTCTTTCATCTCATCGGCAGCTTTATTTGTAAAGGTAACCGCAAGTATATTTGCCGGCTTGATGCCGCGCTGTTTGATAAGATAAGCAATACGCGCTGTAAGGGTTCGTGTCTTTCCTGTTCCAGGTCCAGCGAGAATGAGCAGCGGTCCCGGATAGTGCTGTACTGCAAGCTTTTGATCTTCATTGAGTTCTTCAATAAAATCAGAAGGAGTTTGTTCAAGTACTTTTTTTTCTTCCTTTGGGACAATAAATTCGGGCTCTTCCTCTTTTGTATAAAGTTTCTGAAATGATGCGATGTCAAAGTTGATAAGCGGTTTTGGAGGAGGTGCTTTTATCTCTTCAGTAAAATCCGAGAAAAGAGCTTCCTGGTTTTGCAGATCCTTTATTTCCTCCTTGGTGAAAACACGAATAATACCATATTCGCCATCAAATCCTTCTTCGATATGCACCTGTCCGTTACGCATTCTTCTGATGGCTTCGGTGAGGATTTCATTGGTTTTTTTCTGCACATCATCAAGAGATGTGTATAGCAAAATGTCAAACTCGGAAGTAAATTTTTGCAGCAGCGCCTCATAGGCAAGAGCAACTTTTTTTGAGTTTTTGCCTACACCGAGAATTTCTGAAAGGATTTCATCCAAAGTGATCAGAGAATGGAAATTATGTCTGTGCGGTCTTGCTTCTGGATCGGCTCTGTCTGCAAGCTGGGCAACGCGATTGAGCACGCCGACAGTAACCTTTTTCCCGCACACGGGGCAGATGGCTTTATGCTTGAGCGTTTCAACCGGATCCCAGCAAATACCGCATTTTCTATGTCCGTCAAAATGATATTTACCTTCCTGTGGAAAGAATTCGACTGTTCCTAAAAATTGCTCATCATCACCGGATTTCATTGCATCACGAATTGCACGATAACTCAGCTCCGTATCAAAAAAATTTGCTTCACGCCCCAACTTTGAGGGTGAGTGCGCATCAGAGTTTGAGATGAGCGTGTACTTATCCAAAAATGAGCACACCCAGTTCATCGGCGGGTCCGAGGAAAGCCCTGTTTCAACTGCGAAAATGTGTTCAGCAAGGTCTTCGTAACATTCTTCAATCGTATCAAATCCGGATTTTGAACCAAGTGCAGAAAACCACGGCGTCCAGATATGCGCAGGTATAAGAAAGGCATCGTTCGAGCTTTCAAGCACAATTTCGAATAGATCGCGGGAATCCAAACCGAGGATCGGTCTGCCGTCTGAAGTGATATTTCCAATTTGCGAGAGCTTGTTTTGAATTTTCTCAACAGTCTCGAAATCAGGTGCAAAAAGTACATTATGAACCTTGCGGACCTTTCCGTCCTTTTTGTAGATATTGCTTATCTCAGCAGTGAGAATGAAGCGTGTCTGATTATGAAAATTGTATTTTTTAAATTCTTTTTTTAGTGTGAAGAGTCCCGGTTCTGAAGGTTCGAGTTTTTCTTTCAGTTCTTTAAGCCATCCGGGATGGGAAAAATCTCCGGTTCCCACAACAGAGATGCCTTTTTTTTGTGCCCATTTGTCGAGTTCTTCCGGGATGAGGTTTTTACTTGTCGCAATGGAAAAATGCGAGTGGATATGGAAGTCAGCTATGAATTTCATGATTTATTATGTAGAAGTTCTGAAAAGCCCGATCAAGCCGATGCTGCCGAAGATAATATTTGCAAACCACGCAGCCATGACCGGTGAGAGCAGTTCGTTGTAGCCGAGACTCTGACCGAATCTGACCACTGAAATGTATATAAAACAGATTGCAATAGCTACCACAAAGCTGATTCCGCGCGATTTTCCTCTTTTTGAAAGTGTGGCAAGCGGAATGCAAAACAGGATCATTATCACATTCACAAAAGGATATGCTATCTTCAGATTCATTTCCACCAGCTCTTTCTGGTGCTTTTCCCCAATTCTTCGCAAACGTTCAATATAGTCCCGCAACTCGAAGACAGTCATCTCATCCGGCTTTTTTGTACTCTTCACCAGATCTTCCGGCTGTATTTGAATATCATCAAAATACTGATCTTCAAAATTTGTATATGCAATGAGTTTGTTATCCTCGAATTCACGAATATATCCGTTATAAAAAGTTAGCTTCATCTCTTGATCATCATTCTTGGTTTCTATGTCCCAGAGTCCGTGTTCCGCATGTATCTTTTTCACAATATGACTATCATCATTAAAGATAGAGATGTCGATATTCTTGATCTTGTTTTTATAGCCATCAAGAAATCCGATATAGTACAGACGGTTCTTATCATCCTTGTATTGGATGTCAGATCGGACCCGGATGTCGGCTCTATTCTGTTTTTTTATCTTTACTTTTTCGATGTACACGAGTGTATCTTCTGCCCACGGCATGACTGTATCACCGAAAACAAATAAAAGTATCGTGATAAGAAATCCAAACGCAAAAAGAGGAACGGACATCCTTTTTATGCTTATGCCTGCGCTGCGAATCGCGACAGTTTCGTTGTGCTTGCTCATGTATTGCATAAGGAAGAGTCCTGCAAGAAGGATCGCTACAGGAGATGAGAGCACCATAATATAGGGAATCCTGCAGAGAAAATAGAAAACCACATCCCAGAATGCCGGGTCCTCGCTGAAAAACCTGCTCCATTTTTCAAAAAATTCAATAACGAGAAAAATCGATACGAAGGAACTTAGAATGATCAGGTAGAGACGGGCAAAGCTTTTAAAGAGATATTTATCAATTATTTTCATGTGGTACTTCTGTTTTCCGTTTTCGTTTGAGGATGTTTTTAATTCGATCGAGGTGAATTATTTTTCGCTCCCGCATAGAATAGATCACAAGATATACACCTGCGATAGTGAAGATAATATTCGATATCCACATGCCTATAAAGGGTGAGATGATCATCTTGTCTGCCAGCTCTTCGCCTGCGAAAAGCGATACATAATACACCACAAAAACCAGCGAGCTGACTGTAAATCCCATTCCCACGGAATTTGTCCGGGTCATCATGCCGATGGGTGCTCCGATAAGAATAAACACAAGACATGCAAAGGCGATAGAGTATTTTTTGTCTATCTCCACCTGGTACTTGCTGATCTCTCTGCTCAAGCTATAAATGCGTTGATCTCGCACTCCAATAAGATGTTTCAGTTTGTTTTTTTCTTCGTTATCTCCCTCTTGCGGATTCTCCATTATTTCCGCAAGCTGGGTTTCATACTTTTGCTTTTCTTTGATCTTATCTTGTCGTTGAGTATCAAGTTCCCTGATGTGCTTTTTCATGTCCGAAGAGCTCATTTCTCTATCTCCGCGCTGTGCCAGATGGGCTTCACTCACGCCGATGCCGAGGTCAGGGATTTTTATCATGTACTTCTTGAATACAATAGTTGTATAATCCTGCGGATTGTCCTTTGAAATTTCGTGGATAAGCCCGTTATACAGCGTTGCATGCAGGGAATTACCGCCATTGAAAAGCTCGATATTGCCGTATTCAGCAGTGATAGTTCTGGGATATTTGCCGTTGTTCTTATCGTAAATAACGATCTCATTATAGATTTTGCCGTTTTCGGATTTGTCATGAAAATAAAAATTATAATCCTTCAATTCTGTGAACAGTCCGGGCTTGAGTTCCGAAGTGGGTCTGCGAGTGCTTATTTTTATAAGTAGATTTTTCAGGTTATAATTGCTTTCCGGCAGGATATGGTCGTTGAAGTATATCATAAAAAGAGAAATAAGGATCGCTGCGATCACCACGGGCTTCATCATACTATAAATATTGATGCCACTTGCTTTGAATGCGGTGATCTCGTTGTCCGATGAGAACCGACCAAAAGCCATAATTGTGGCAACGAGTACAGCCATCGGGATGGCGAGAGCAAGCATGAAAGGTAAACTCAGCACAAAAACCTGCGTGGTCGTCCAGATGTCGAGGTGCTTGGTAATGATGAGATTCAGCAGATCCAGCACCCTATCCAGCAGCATAATAAAAGTGATCACCATGACTGAGAGTATAAAGGGACCTGCATGCTCCCTTAGAATATATTTTGGTAGAATTTTCATTGAACGACCTTTGGCTGTGCAGTTTTTGAGGTTGGGGAAAATTGTCAATTTTTGGGAGAAAATA
>JACNJG010000144.1 GCA_014382685.1 Candidatus Cloacimonadota bacterium | reverse complement strand
ATCTGCGTTCTATTAATATTATGAAAATATCAATTGCAAGCGGAAAAGGTGGAACGGGCAAAACAACTCTTGCTACAAATCTTGCTTATCTTCTTTCTCAGAAATATCCTGTTATTCTCGCAGACCTGGATGTTGAAGAACCCAACTCAGGATTTTTCATTAAAGGGAAAGAAGTATGGCAGAAAAAAGTTTTTAAGATGATCCCGGAATGGGATAAGGAAAAGTGCGTACTTTGCGGTAACTGCCAGCGAGTGTGCAAGTTCAATGCAGTAATCAAATTGTTGGAAGAAGTGCTTGTATTCAATCAATTATGCCATAGTTGCTACGCCTGCTCGGAACTCTGTCCCCAAAATGCCCTGCCCATGAAATCTTATGAAGTCGGAAAGATCACAGAATTTAAACAGAATAACCTGCACTTTGTTGAGGGAAAGCTTAATGTCGGTGAGGAGCAGGCAGTGCCGCTGATCAAAGAAACTATAGATTTTGTTGAGCATAATTTTTCATCTGATATACTGCGAATTTTTGACGCACCTCCCGGAACTTCCTGTCCTGTCATCGAGGCAACTAAGAATGCCGACTACATCATTCTTATAACCGAGCCGACCCCTTTCGGACTGCATGACCTGAAGCTCGCTGTAGAAGTTATGAGAGAACTGAAGAAGGATTTTGGTGTAGTCATAAACCGATATGGAATTGGAAATGATGATGTTGTCCAATACTGCGAAGATGAAAGAATCCCTATCCTCGGTGAAATTCCAAATATGAAAAAAGCTGCTGAAGCTTATGCAAAAGGTGAACTTCTTTCTGAAGCTCTTCCCGAAATAAGGAATGCTATCGAAAGTGTCGTTGAAAATCTACGAACCTTAGAGGTGCTCTTATGAAGGAAATAGTTGTCATTTCAGGAAAAGGCGGAACAGGTAAAACCTCTATCACTGCTGCATTTGCGATGCTTGCAGGAAAGAATGCTGTCATTGCAGACTGCGATGTGGATGCTGCAGATATGCACCTTTTGCTTCAGCCGGATTTTGCACGATCAGAAGATTTCTATTCAGGTTTTAAAGCAGAGATCGATCAGGAGCTATGCACGAAATGCGGAAAATGTAAGCAGGTTTGTAGATTTGATGCAGTTCAAAAAATCGATGATTCCTACAATATCATAAATCTTGATTGTGAAGGATGTGGTTACTGCGCTGAGATATGCCCCGTCAAAGCGATACAAATGGTTGAACAAAATGTAGGCAAGTGGTACATTTCAATAATAAAAAGTGAAGCGCAAATGGTTCACGCAAGACTGGGTATCGGTGCAGATAATTCCGGCAAACTGGTCGCAAAAGTCAAAAAGGAAGCAAAGAATATTGCAAATGAAACCGGCAAGGATTTCATTCTAGTGGATGGTTCTCCCGGCATTGGCTGTCCTGTAGTATCTTCCTTATCTGGGGCTGATTACGTAATCCTTGTTACAGAGCCAACACTTTCCGGATTTCATGACATGAAGAGAGTGTATGAGCTTGTTCAAAACTTCCATATTCCCGCTGGGTGCATCATTAATAAGTATGATGTAAATGAAGAAATTTCAGAAAAAATTAAATCATTTTGTGGAGAAAACAGCATAGATCATATCTCAGATATCCCTTATGATGAGACCTTCACACGGGCAATGACGCAGGGAAAGACGATAATAGAATTTGATGATGGAAATTTAAAGAAGATTTTAGTTTATAGTTGGAAGAAAATATTGTTGCTCACAGATTCACACAGATAAACACGGATAAGAAAAAATAATTATTAAAACATCCGTGAAAATCCGTGTATATCTGTGAGCTAAAAAAATAAGGAGTAAAATGAAAATAGCATTTACAACAAAAGGAACCGAATGGGATTCCCCTATGGATGCCCGATTCGGACGGACAGATTATTTTCTTATTTATGATGAAGAAAAAGATGAACTAACTTCAGTTGACAACACTGATATCAATGAAGTAGCGCACGGTGCAGGACCTCGAACTGCCCAAAAACTTTTTGAACAAAAGCCCGATGTGCTCATAACTGGAAACGGACCCGGCGGAAATGCAGCAATGGCTCTTAAACAAGTAAATATAAAAATTATTACCGGGGCAGGTACAATGACAGCAAAAGAAGCGTATGATGCTTACAAAAAAGGTGAGTTATAATTCTTAAAAAATTCAGGGCAGCTTTTGCTACAGATGATGGAAAAACCTTTATGAAGAAACATTTTGGTGATGCCCTCTTTTACGATATTTATGAATTTGATAATGGTCAGTTTTCATTTATCAAGAGAATACCAAACACAGTTGATGAAGAGGAAGAGGTTCACGCTGATCACAGAAAAGCAAGGGGGATTAGCACATTGCTTCTCGATGAAAAGGTAACTGTTGTTGTATCTAAAATTTTTGGTCCAAACATAAAACGTATCAAAAAAAGTTTGTATGCGTTGTCGTGAAAGATGATGAGATCACAAGTTCTCTTCAAATAATCAGTACGAATAAAGAGCAGATTGTGAACGAGTGGGAAAAGGGTAAAGAAAGAAATCATCTCAGATTCTAAAAAAGCTGTCTTATAGGATGAAAAATTTAGAGTATCATGTTTACCCGAGAAGAACTTCAAGTATGCAAAAGGTGTTCCCTTCATAAGACCCGAACACATGCACTTGTAGGAGAAGGAAACATACATGCTGATGTAATGCTGATCGCTCAAGCTCCTGGAGAGCGTGAGGATAAAGAGAATAGAATGTTTGTAGGACCATCAGGAGAAATCTTACATACGCTCCTGAATGAATCGAACATAGCGGAAAATGAATTATACATGACAAATCTCATAAAATGTAATCTTCCAAAAAATAGAAAACCAAAGCAAAGTGAGATCAGAGCATGCTCAATATATTTAGATTCGGAAATTGAGGCAATCGCTCCAAAAATTTTAGCTCCTCTTGGTTATTATGCGACTAAATATATCTTTGAAAAATTTACTCTACCTTCATTCTCAAAAAAGGAATTCCCAGAATTGATCGGGAAGGTTTTCATATCTGAAAATTACAAAATATTCCCCCTCTCTCACCCTGCATCATTATTGTATCATCATGAATTTATCACAAAATTTGTTAATAATCTTAAGAAGCTGAAGCAGTTAAGCAGATCTTAAATGATCGTTGTTACGTATATGAATATGCATTCTGCGACAGGAAAGTCAGAACAGTGAAACGAGAGAAAAATTTATCTTATTCCTTATAATCTCTTTTTCCACGCACATTTGCAGTATCATCGAGAATCTCATCCTGCCAGCCGGAATACACATCGCTCCTTGAATCAAAACGTGCTATGTATGGTTTGATGTCGAGTAATGGTGTTCCATCAAGGATATCCACATCTTCGACATATAAAATGTTTCCTTCGATCCTGCGGAGTTTTACTACGCTAATACCGATCTTATTGGGACGGTGCGGAGCTCGCGTTGCAAAAACACCATGTAACTCATCTTGGAGATATGGTTTGACCTTGAGCATGGTTTTTGATGATTGATTGAAATAATAAATCAAAAAAACATGAGAAAATTTTTCCAGATCAGTAAGTCCTTCACTATATTCAGGATAGATTTCGACAGTCCCGGTAATACCCTTTGCAAACACCGGTTGTATGGGCGTTTTCGTAGATTCTTTGTGAGGTGTATTGATTACTCCAATTGGAGAAAACTCCATGATTTCTTTCTTAATATTCATGATTGGACTGAAAATTCTCTGCACACACTGTCAACATTTCCAATCCTTCAAACATACGAACCTGCCAACTTTCCAACCTTTCAACCTTCTAACTTTTTTGACAAAGGAGTACACCCTATAATTTCTTCACACTAAATGGTTATGAAATCAGAAACAGAAAATACACAATGTAAATGGTATCCTGTTTGCCCGATGAAGTATTATTATGAAGCAGGTAAGCTGGATGAAAATTGGATCCTCAACTATTGCAAAGGCGACTGGACAAAGTGTGTACGCTACCACATGGAAGAAACCGGAAGATATCACCCTGATAATATGCTCCCCGATGGATCGATAGCAAATGAATTACCCTAACCCGGATAAACCGGAAAAGATTTAACCACCCGTCTTCTCCGCCAGCTGGCGGATACGCCGTGGCAGGCGAATTAACACAAATTTTCGCAAATTAAAAAGGTGGAAAATAATTTTATCCATGTAAATCACTTCTAATAGAGTGTTCATAAAGAGTGAGAAAAATATTTTGCCAAAAAAAACACAAATATTAGAAATAAGATACTAAAAAGTAATAGAAAGGACACCAATGAAAACCTATTTTGAATGTTTCCCCTGTTTCGTCAAACAAGCGCTTCGTGCAGCAAGATTATTCACCGATGACCAAAAAGTGATAAAGCACATTATTGATGAAGTCGGAATGCTCTTTCCAGAAATTTCTTTGGACAAAACTCCACCTGAAATTGGAGAATTCATATATGGAAAAATCAGGGAAATTTCCGGCGTAGAAGACCCTTACGAAACACTCAAAAATCAAAACACGGATGAAGCACTGCAGCTTGTCCCATTCTGCAAAAATATCATTGAAAAAAGTACCGATCCCCTATTCACTGCTATCAAAATGGCAATTGCAGGAAATGTCATCGATCTTGCGATTCATCATGATTTTGATATTCCATCGGAAATTGAAACGATCATTCATAAAGATTTGGCAATAAACGATTATGAATTATTTAGAAGTCGGTTAGAACGGGCTGATACAATTCTCTATATAGGTGATAATGCCGGCGAATCTGTGTTTGACAGATTGTTGATTAAGCAATTTGCTTATAAAAAAGTGATTTATTCAGTTCGTGGAACTCCTGTTATAAATGATGTAGTAAAAAAAGATGCGAAACGTGCTGGAATTGATAAATTCGCTGAGATCATATCTTCCGGTTCTGCGACGCCCGGAATTATTCTTTCTAAATGCAGTGAGGAGTTTAAAGAAATTTTCATGAATGCTGACATGATCATCAGCAAAGGTCAGGGCAATTATGAAGGAATGTCTGATGAAAGTAGAGAGATTTTTTTCCTTCTTAAAGTAAAATGTGAAGTACTGGCAAGAGATATTGGTGTTCCTATTAATTCACTTGTTTTGATGGGATCGGATTTAAACTAACCACGAAATTCACGAAAAGCACGAAAAAACTTAATTTATTATTTATAGATACTCGTTGCGAAAGCCCTCTTTCGCAATGGCAAATATCGTTAGGATGCACTATTACAATCCGAGTCGGGTCTAGAAAAATTGGATTTAAGCATTCGGAAATTACAAGCGTTTTTTTGAAGATTCTATTAACAATAAAACAACAATATCAAACCTGAACTCGACTCGAGTTGGGACAAAAAGCAAAGGATGAAGCCCAACTTTATAATAAAAAGTTGACAGCAAATAAATAAATTTTTCTAATTGTCATGTTGATTAGTTGGATTTACTGCTTCTCTATTAAATTAGGTATAGTTCTGAAAGTTTGGAAAAAAAACTAACTCGCAACAAAACCCACGAAAGGTGAGACAAATGAAGAAATTAAGTAGAATTTTAGTTTTAGCAACAATCTTAAGTATGATGTTTGTGTGTTACACTTTTTCAGACACAATTAACATCCCGGCAGATTATAGTACAATACAAGCAGGAATAAACGCAGCAATTGCCGGAGATATAGTTTTAGCACAACCTGGAACTTATGTTGAAAATATTAACTTCAATGGAAAGAATATTACTGTAGCATCTTTATTTATTACCACCCAAGATACTTCCCATATTTCACAAACCATAATTGATGGCAATCAAAATGGAAGTGTAGTAATATTTGA
>JACNJG010000153.1 GCA_014382685.1 Candidatus Cloacimonadota bacterium | reverse complement strand
ACAAGCGGAAGAATTCTATCAACGGTTTGCTGTATCATTGAGCGTTGACCGAGAATATGCAAGAATTGCTTCGGCGTTTCCTTTGTGCTAAGAGGCCAGAATCGAGTGCCGATTCCTCCTGCCATTATTACGACTATCATAGTATCACCTGCTAATTTTCCCGAGTTGTTCTTTGATCAACAATGGAAACATTCTTGGGAATTTCTAAAGTAAAGATGCTGTCAGGAAGTGCTTCGTTGATAACTTGATTCGTGAACTTGAAACCAACTTCATTATCATAATTATCCATGTATTCGATCACCTCGATAAGGGAATCCTGATTGGAAAATTGGATAACCAATTCTGCAAAATCACTCATCACCTCAGTTGGTTTAAATGTGAAAATGGTGATATTTCTATATTTTTCTGTCGATTTCAATTCGCAATAATAAATATATTCTTTAGCGAGAAGTTCAGGATTTATAAAATTTTGCCAGTAACTCCAGTCCTGAATTAGCAGTTGCTTTCTTTCAGGGAAATAGAATCTCAGATCGTTTTCTGTACCGAGCATTGTCTGTGGTTCGGGGTAGTAAAATTCAAGCTTGATCTTATCTTCCTTGGTATAGAGATTACCAAAAGAAAAATGTTCGATATCGCTTTCCGGCCAGTAATTTCTCTGCTCAAAATTTGCTTTAAAAGTAGTGATTTTCGCATTTATCTTGAGGAATTTCTCAAGGAGTTCTTCATTTGCAAAAAGGGCATTGCATACAAGAATTACAACAAAGAGTATTAAAAAATATTTTTTCATTTAATATCCTAATCTATCAAGATCATCCTGGTTGATGAGCACTTTTCTGGGTTTGCTTCCCTCTGCATCCTGCACATATCCAGCTCGCTGCATCTGATCAATGAGCCGCCCTGCACGTGCATAACCGATCCTGAATTTTCTCTGCATCATAGAAATGGACGCATATTTTTTTTCAACAGCATAACGAACTGCTTGCGGGAAAAGGTCATCATCATAAGCAAAATCAAAATTATCATCTCTTTCTGTAGGGAGTTTGATGTCCATATCGGGCTTAGGAAATTGTGCAAGATAATCGACCAGTTTTTTTGCCTCGTCTGTGCTAACATACGAGCCATGAACACGGATCGGGGGTTTTCTGCCAAGGGGCGAGAAGAGCATGTCACCATTGCCAAGGAGTTTTTCGGCGCCGTTCATATCGAGGATTGTTCTGGAATCAGTTTTTGACGAAACATGGAAGGAAATTCGGGAGGGGAAGTTTGCCTTTATCACGCCATTGATGACATTTACGGAAGGTCTTTGAGTGGCGAAAATGAGATAAATCCCAACTGCTCGTGCCATTCCTGCAAGACGTTGGATAGGGCGTTCGATATCCTTTGCCATTTTTTGCATCAGGTCAGCTAGTTCATCTACAACAATGACAAGATAGGGCACTGTTTCGGGAAGTTCTTCTTGGTCAGGAAGGTCTTCCATTTTCAGCTTTTCTCTTTCCTTTTTCTTTTCGATGCACATCTCATTGTAGCTTGCAAGATCACGTACATGATATTTTGCCAGCGCATCATATCTATGCTCCATCTCATTCACAGCCCAGTTAAGCAGATAGACCACATCTTCAAAATCCGTAATTACTTCCTTCACAAGATGAGGAACTTTTTTATAAAGAGATAGTTCGATCTTCTTAGGATCAAAAAGGATTAGACGAACCTGATCGGGATGAGCTCGGTAAAGAATGGTGTTTAAAATAGTATTAAGGCACACGCTTTTTCCGGAGCCAGTTTCTCCGGCAATTAGAAGATGTCGCAGATCTTTCAAATCAGTTATAATGGGCTCGCCGGTAATGTCTTTGCCTAGTGCAATAAGTGTGGGAGAAGGATTATTTTTCACTTCATCGGAATCAAGCACTTCTTTCAGATAGATGAATTCCGACTTATTATTTGGTATTTCAAATCCGATAGTGTCTTTGCCCGGAATTGGAGCAACGATGCGGATACTCTTTGCTTTTAATGCAAGGGCAAGATCGTCGGCAAGAGAAGTATATTTGCTGATCTTTGTGCCCGGTGCAGGACGCAGTTCGTATTGCGTGATGACAGGTCCGATATTCACATTCACCACATCGCCCTCAATATCAAATTCCTTTAATTTCGATTGGAGAAGTCTGCTTTTTTCTTCGATCTCCTTTTTCTTTTCTTCCATTGCATGTTTGGTCATTGAAGGAGAGTCCTGCAGTATTTTATGATAATTCGGCAGGGGGTATGAGCTTTCATCTCCATCAGTAGATTCTGGAACTTTTGTAACAACGGGTTCTATTTTCTTTTTCTTATCTTTTTTTGCTTTCCGAACTGGAGATTCTACTTCTTCTTCATGCTTTTTGTAAGAAATCAAAGGTTTATTCTTTCGTTCTTTCCCGGGCTTAAGTTTTCTTTCCGGACGAGAAAAAAGTGAATTGAAGAAATTTAAAATAGTGTGTGCTTCAAAAATGAATATGATAGTTCCAAATAGAGCGAGACCGAGCACGATTGCAGATCCCACGCTGTTGAAAATCGGATAGAATACTTTATCAATAATGAATGTGAATACGATTCCTCTGCAGATCGGGAATGCTCCTCCCACAGACAGGTAGAACAGTGTCAGCCACACGAAAAAGATAAAAATGAAGACGAGCTTATGAGTTAGTTTTTCGATTTTTGAGCCAAAAATATAAAGTATGCCGGTGATGAAAAGGAATACTGAAAGGAAAAAACTGAATGGTTCACTGAATATGATCTGGAATACCCATGCCAAGCCAGCGCCGAAGGGTCCGATCATATTTCGTGTGTATGGGAAATCTAATGTGATGATCTTTTTAAAAGAGAGTTCTGCCTGTTTCAAACTTACAATATCATCATAAGTGAATGAGAGCAATGAAAAGAATAGCAGGGCGCCAAGTGCGATGAGTATAAAACCGAGTATCAGTTTAGATTTTGGTTTCTTTTCTTTATCTTTGTTTTTCATAATTTTTTAATTGTGGCGAATGCAAATGATATCGCCATCTTGAACTACATATTCTTTTCCTTCAAGATGAAATTTCCCGGATGCTTTCAGCGCTTTTTCCGAACCGCATTCCTTGAAGTCATCATAAGTGAAACGTTCAGCACGAATAAATCCGCGAGCAAGGTCTGTGTGAACTTCTGCAGCAGCATCGAGTGCAGTTTCTCCTTTTTTCAGAGTCCATGCGCGGACTTCATCCTTACCGATGGTGAAGAAGCTTACTAAACCCAATGTGTTATAGGAGATTCTTGTCAATTTATTTACTGCGGATTCTTTGATGTTATACTCTTCCATGAATTCGAGCGCTTCCGCTTCCTCAAGCTGGCACAGTTCCATCTCAAATTTTCCTGTGATCTCTACAATTTTGTACTTATCAGAAAGTCTGTCTTTGAGCTGTTGATTTTTTCCAAAATTATCTTCATCCACATTGAGGATCACGAACATTGGTTTGAGTGTGAGGAACTGGAATCCGCGAATGATTTTTTCTTCAAAAGATGTGAATTCCAGTGTTTTGAGCATCATATTCTCACTCAAGCGATCATAACATTTTTGAAAAAGTTTTAGCTCTTTCTCAATATCAGGATTCTTGCCGCCCTTTGTATATTGTTTGTTGAGGGAGTCCACTTTTTTTTCACATACTGCAAGGTCAGAAAAAAGGAATTCGGTTTCCAGTGTTTCAATATCCTTTTCAGGTTGAGCAGGAGAGCCGGGTACATCAAAACCGCGAATGACCATTCCGAGTGCATTTACCATACGAATAATGCCGAGAAGTTCGCTGGAAAAAATCTCCTTCTTTACCTCATCGTGATGGATGCCTATGAAATCTATATATTCTATCGTAGCGTATATCTTTTTATGAGGATTGTAAATTCCTTCAAGATAATCGAGACGTTCATCCGCCACTTCGACGGTTGCGAGGTTTGGTTTTGTTGCTCCGGAATAATAATCCGAAGTTTCTGCTTCACTGCCTGTTACAGCATTGAAGATGGTAGTTTTTCCGCTTTTGGGAAGACCCACAAGTCCAATTTTTATCATGGCATAACTTTCCTAAAGTTGGATATATTCGTCAATTATTATTGACAATCAATTGCCTGCGAGATGCAATATTGGTGTGATAAATGAGCAATAAATTTAATCTACATTATTAATAAATTATGAGTATGATTTTAATTTATAAAATCAATTTTCCTTCTCAAGTGATTCATTTGACTATATTTAATCAACTTCTCTCTCTGCAATCTTCCAACAATAATTCCAGAGCATACATTAATTTCGTCTGCTAAATCAAGAATAGATTTTTCTGTAAATTTTGTAGATGATGTTATAAATTTCTCCCATTGTTTTTTGGGGATTAAAAAATTGCTGGCAAAGATATCTGCTTCAATTTCTTTTTTGTTTTCACTTGATGTTTTTGTTTCAATAAATACATCCTTTTTCCCATGAACGATAAGGTGAGCTGCTTCATGAAAAAAAGTAAACCAGAAATAGTCCTCATATTTCCTGTAAAGAGATAATTGAATCATTGCCTTTTTAGGATTTATCCATCTGGTAATTCCATAAACGGGTAATCCTTTTAGGCGTGGAATAAATACCAAAGCTACTCCTGCTTCTGCACAAAGATCGACCATTTGATCAGAAAAATTATCTGGAGTTTTATTGGTAAGTTCACGAATAGATCGCAAAGTAAACTTAAATTTATTAGAATCAAACGGATCACATAATATTTTTTGTGAAACAATTTCTCCCCTTCTAAGCCACACCGAATTAGATTCTGGTTTTTTTGAAAATGCCGTAGATTGTTTGTAGGCTACATTGGGTGACATCCAAATTGTATCCCATTCCTCTGGAGAAGAAACACTAAAGAAACTTAATAGTTCCTTCAATTGCAGTATTGTATCTTTTTGTTTTCGAATCCATTTATTTTTAATCATTTCATTAATTGGAAATTTTGTTAACCAATTGATATGCTTGGATAATTTTTCTTTTTCTTTTTCATTAGCAATGAATTCATCATATTGTTTTTGTCTATTATTCCAGAATGAAGAAGGTACACCTAAAACTCGTTCTAATTGGATTGCAGTTTCGGGTGTAATGGAAATTTTACCTGTTATTATTTCATTTACTTTATTAATAGGACGACCCATTCTTTGGGATAATTCGGTTTGTGTCCATCCTTTTTCTTCAAGGAAATCCAGTATGGTTAAACCTGGCTTGCTGATGTCCGAGGGATTATATTCATTTATATGTTTATTTGCCATGATAGTCTCCAATTTCAATTATTTTTATTATACTTATTTTACTTAAATCTAACCAGCCATTTTTTGATACAGGCAAAGGATTGGCGATTGGCTCAAGAATTAATCTTTTGGGATGTTCTAAATCCATAGCCCATTGACCTTTTCTATTTTCTTTCAGTGGGTGCAAACGACCCGGCAATAATTTCATGATTTCCATATTATCACAAGCACGAATATCATCTAATCTATGTTTAAGTTTTCCGGTAGAACTATTGCATTGCTTCTTCAGTTTTGAACTTCTGAAAATTATTTCCATTTTTTATTAACCTTTGGGGTAAAAAATATTTCATAACATTATTTTGTCAAATAAAAAATTATAGACTAAGATATTTTATATTTTGAGAATTATGTATCTGTATTACTTGACGAACATAATTCACAATTTTCTATGTTTTGTATGTTTTTTTCCGGAGGTACATCGTGCTGAAAACTAAATACATTAAGACACTCGAAATATTAACATATTTTCTGGTAATTCTGACTTTTATAGTCTCGCTCTACAGTATTTTGAATATGCGTATCTATCACCCCTTCGTTCCTGATACATTATTTCCGGGAACACTCA
>JACNJG010000195.1 GCA_014382685.1 Candidatus Cloacimonadota bacterium | reverse complement strand
ATCATTTTTCTAATTATTTCTTTATTATCGGTCGTTAATCTATAGAAATATATTCCATTGGCAACCGGCTTTTCAGTCATATCCTTGCCGTCCCACAGAACCTCGTGAAGAGGACCGTTGGATACATCAGGCATAAAGGATTGTACCAGCTGACCTTTGATGTTGTATATTTTCAATTCAGCTTTGGATGCATTTACGGGCAGCATGAAAGAGATGGTCGTGGAGTTGAGAACAGGATTCGGGAAGTTCTGTTGAAGTTTTGTAGTAACTATCTGATGTTCGGGGTCATTATCATAAATTGGAATGGGATAACTTGTAGTAGGATCGCCATAGAGCACATCGTCAATATACCAGCCCCAGAAATCATGGAGTGAGGTGTCTGAACCAAAGTGCCAGCGTAGTATTGCATTATCACCTGTATAGCCGTTGATATCGAACTCGACCTGTTCCCATTCATCAATACTACCACCGAAGCCGGGTTCACCCAGAGCGCTGATCGTACCGGTATATCCACCTAAAGGTGTAATGACTTCAAAGGTTGTACCACCGTTTGTCGAGATAGATACATTACCACCATCCCAATAAGTGTATGAGCCCTCGAAATCATAATAATGCCAGAATGTCAGCATACCGCTGCCGCTTATGGAGAATTCGGGAGAATCAAGGGTCCAATCAGCATTATCAGTGCCATAATAACCATCTATCACAGTAGCCCAGCAATGAGTACCGGAGTGAGCGAAAATTTCGCCACCGGAAGGAACACCCCACTGCCAGCCGTTTGTATCATTACTGACAAAATCGCCATCATCCAGCTCGAAATCCGCAAAGATCGCAGCATTTCCAAGATGGTAGTTTATGATCATATCTCCTTCGACGATTAAAGTGCCGGAATATGGGACATGTCCGGGAGAAGCAACATAAATATCATAAGTAAAATTTGGAAGGATGACTTCGTAAGTTCCGCCTGTGACACCTACGGTTGCATATTCTTCTCCATTGTCACTACGATAATAGGAAAGTGTGCCGGAACCAAGTACGAGGAAGTCATCTATAAGTTGTCCTGAAACCATGCTGGTTTCTCCAGGATCAATAACAATATTATGAGTGTTTGCACCATAGTTGAGGAAGAATCCTAATTCCTGGTAGGGATCACATCCCCATTTATCAATATATATGTCATAGTAATCAACTGGATATTCAGTTGTTATTTCGTAAAAACCTGTTGCATCCGTTTCATCACTGAAGAGAGGTGGTTCGTTAGGATCTCCACCTTGCTCATAGAAGCGTACTTCAGCATTGGCAATTGCAACTCCGTTGTCAGAATCTGTAACAATACCTGATACAGTACCGAATACCTCGATAGTCGTGAAGGTTTCCTGATACATATTATAACCGGATTTCATAATGCCTGCTAAGACATCTGTTATTACGGTCGGGGTATAGGTTATCTGATCTTCTGAAGAATATATCGTTGAGTCCTTAGCAACAATGTGGAGGCAATAAGTACAGCCGGGTTCATCCTGAGAAAAGAGTACAGTACCAGGTAAATTCAAGCCAAAAGTATCCTCAAGACCAAAATTTGTTGTAAGCCATATTGCAGGATTTGTCAGGTCCATTCCGCCTGTGATGGCAAAGGGTTCTTCGACAAGATTATAGCTATCACCTGTTCTCCATCCTATCACATTAAGGATCTCTGCGCCACCGTATTCACCGCCGAAATTTAGGGTACAGCTTCCGGAAGCATTTGTTATACCTGAAGTCGTTCCATACACGCCAGGTCCGGTGATAAGAATATTCACATTGGGAATGGGGGTCGTGCCATCGTCTTCAAATACATCAATTGTAACATCAGTTAATGTATTGATGGGTATTGAGCTGGGTGTAATATTGACCACTGCGGGAGTAGCAACAAGGACTGTAGTAAGAACCGGCTGGTATTGTGGTTTTGTTACAACGATGTCAGCAGTTCCGGCAGTAGTAAAAGGAGGATCAAGAGTAACGACCGCATTGCCGAAGGCATCAGCAAGTGCTGTGCCGTGAAGCACACCATTCATTGAAATTGCAACATAGGAACCTTCTTCTGCCTGTACTGTAAAACTGGTTGTACCAATTAGAATCAGACCCGGGAAGGTGACAGGATTCGTTAAACCCTGAGTCATATATACGACTACAGAGGGGTCACCAAGAAGGTTGTATGCCTGCCAGTAGTAGAGAGGTGTTGTATGCTGTGGATAGCCCAGATTCGCAGCTTCTGTAACTGCAAGATTGCCTACGAAAGCCATGGCATCCTGGCACACATAGTCGCTCACAAACGGAGCATCATAAGCCCCCCATGAAGTTTCATCGTATGTGGGAGTTACACCATTTCCTACAAATGGAAATGCTCCTACTGACCAGTACACATCTTCATGCCAGTATGATGACGGAGCAGAAGCTATATAACCAATCGCTCCTGTCGGTTCACCTGTGGTGTTATCAGTTGCTCGTGCCCATGTTTCACCAAAGCACTCTCCATAACCAAAGTCACCGCTCAAACAGCAGTTTCCAATTGCAAGTGTATATTTACCAACATTTGTAAGATTATTTACCATGGTTTGGGTCATACTTGGATTGCTCCAGCTTGTTTGGCTTCCATGAGCTGTATAGTTAATCATACTAACGCCATCATTAATGGTGTCATAACATCCGTCATAAGGTGAAGTGAGATATAAATGAACATCAACAAATCCGTGAGCTGTATTAAAATAATTATCAGTACCATATAAAACTGTGGGTTGACCATGACTGGGATTATGGGAGGCATCAGCGCCTGCTATGAGTGTTACATTATCCAAAAATGAAGGATCGGTGAATTCATACTTTTCATAATATATAGTTCTGTCGATTTGAGTTTGAAGCTGCCCGGTTGTCGTTGCAGAAAATCTTCCATAATACATTTCCGGGAACATATCGCCATCTACGCTGCAATAATAGAGGTCTGTGACTTTGTTTGTGGAAGAACCTGTTTCTGAAACCACCTGTCCTGTATCACCGACAAAAAGCACGAAGCTTGGAGCCGGATCTGTAGGAGTTCCTGCATTATACTGATCGTGAACCCATGTTTTAATTTGATTTGCAGTACTTCCGATTATATCTGTATAACCAACGATAACTTCAAACCCTTTTTGAGTTTTCCATTCAATGAAATCTTCAAGAGTTGCCTCGAACATTCTATTGGCAACAATGAGATATTTCACAGGATAGGTAACAAGGTCAGGATTGGCAGGGTAGTCGCGACTTCCACCGTTGAAGATTCTCTCGGTAATTACATTATAGTATGGAGAATAGGTAGAAGCTTTGATGTATTCGGTCTCTGCAATGTCAGGATTGTGAAATGTGACCTGAACTGTTATACTATTATAAAATTTAATTTTCCCTTTAACTGGATTATAACGAACAGGTGCAACGACCAACTGGGCTAAACGAAGACCGCGTAATGTGCCGAGTACTTCAACTGATGCAAGCTCCTCTTCATTGTAGGCATTCACTGCATACTCGTCTTCATTGAATTCAAATGGAACTGTAGATGGGTCTGTACTTTTGGAAAGTGAGGGTTGCACCGGCATGATCTTGTTGTATATTTGATGATCTGAAAGATCATATTCGCTGATTGTATAATCGAGAACGTTAATAGAAACTTCAGCGCCAAAGGGAATTTCAATCAGTTTTTTGATTGCCGGGAGTTTTGGAGAACCAATTTCTCCAATTGAGTAACCGCCCGGAATCCGGAGTTCAGTAAAAACTTCGTTTTCGGACAACACGTCCAGAGTAGTAATTTCTGAAAATTCAAAAGTAATATCTAAATTATAATAGGAATTCTCAGTGATTTCAAATTTAGTTTCTGCTTTGTCCAAAGCAATACGTGAACTGCTGGAAAAAGCCAGTGAAGCCACAAACGTGAACAGCAGAACTAACACCAATGTTTTCTTCATCGAAAACCTCCGATTTTTGATCTTTATTTTTTAAAAATTAGTTTATTCAAAAAAATTTGATTAAAAAATTGTTCTCATGGTTTTGTTGTCAAGTGAAATCAATTTTTTCTTCAGTTTTTTGGTATTCTTGACTTTTTACAGTTCCCGAAATTATTGACATCATGATTGATGAAAATATTATTTTGCGTGGAGGTAACCATAGATGGAAACTAAAGAAATGTTAAAAAAAGTAAAAAGTGAAGTCGGCAATGTGCTTTCAAAGGTTGCAAATAAGGCAGAGGTCGTTGCAAAAATATCAAAATTAAAACTTGATATTGCTCAGAAAAATGCAAAGATAAACGGCAACATGAAAGATATTGGAGAATATGTGTATAGCAAGAAAAAGGAATTTCTCAACGATTCCTATATTGCCGATGTGTTCAAAGAAGTTGATGAGATAAAGCAAGCGATAGAAGATATCAAGTGTAAAATTGAAGATATAAAGATGCTTCAAAAAGAAAGGCACACTCCTGTCGAGAAATGTCACAAGGATGATACTGAACCGGAAGAGTAGCATAGAATTGAAACGGTTAATGGCATTGGATTATGGGGAACGGCGTATCGGGGTCGCTCTGTCTGATCCGGAGCAACTCATTACCTTTCCCTTTTGTACGATCGATACAAGAAAAACTCCCGATTTAGTGAAAGAGATCGTAGGAATGATCAAGGATCATGATGTGGGAGTGCTAATTGTTGGGAATCCATTAAATGATGATGGCACAGAGTCAAAAAAATCGAAAGAGATAAATAAATTTATTGCTATGCTCGCAAATCATATTTCAATTCCAATCAATTTATGGGATGAATCCTATACAACGAAATCTGCAATTCGCCTTCTGAACCAGGCAAACAAGAGACTTAAGAAAAACAGGGATAAAGTTGATCAACTCGCTGCATCTTTGCTTTTGAAGGATTATCTCGAACATCATAACGAAAAATAATATTCAATGAGAAAAGTATTTTTCATATTATTAATTCTCGTATTTTTGTATTTTGTATATTACACTATTACCAGCTTATACATTGAATATCCCATTCTTAATAAAACAATAGAAATCTCAAAAGGGTCTTCTGTGTTTCAGATCGCAAAAAAGCTGGAGCAAAAGGAGATCATTCATTCTGCAACACTTTTTCTTGTTGTTAATAAATTGCTACCTGCCGAGAAACAACTAAAGTACGGCAAATTCAATTTTACAGGAAAATATTCCTTTTTAGATGTGCTTCATAAGCTTACAAGCGGGGAGGTGGTGACCAATCGTGTTACTGTTCCTGAAGGATATACAGTTTGGCGTATAGCAAGTTTGCTCGCACGTCAGGAATTGGCTGATTACACAACTTTTATGTCACTCTGTACTGATTCCTCATTTGTTGACAGCTTAGGATTACCGATTCAGAATCTCGAGGGTTTTCTTTTTCCTGAAACATATCACATTCCTTATTTTGCGGATGAGAAATATATCATTCAAATGATGGTTGATAATTTTTTTCTCCAGTTCGAGAATGTCCACCCGAATCCAATTTCCTTTGATTCATTGTTTGATGTAGTTATCATGGCATCGATCGTCGAGAGGGAAGCAATTTTTGATGATGAGCGACCTCTCATTGCGGGAGTGTATAATAAAAGATTGAAAGAGAAGATGCGCCTTCAGGCAGATCCAACTGTTGCTTATGCTCTGGAATTAAATCGGATTTCCAGGAAAAAAATATATTATGAAGACCTTAAGATCAAATCGGATTATAATACATATTTATATAGAGGGCTTCCACCGACTCCGATATGCAATCCCGGAATTCAGTCAATTCTTGCTGCATTGCACCCACAGGAAACAGATTACTTATTCTTCTTTGCAGGCAAGAACAAGAGGCATATATTTTCAAAAACATATAGAGAACATCTTAAGAAACTTAATAGGATATAGAGCAGGTGGGTAATGGTGAATTATAAATATTTTACGAATAATTCTTGATGAAAATTGAAATTAGAAAATTGAAATTGTGTGTTCTTTATTGATGTTCGTTAACGATTTAGAATTTAAGAAGATGGCAAAATCTTCAATCTAAAATC
>JACNJG010000151.1 GCA_014382685.1 Candidatus Cloacimonadota bacterium | reverse complement strand
CTACTTGACAGCTTTTGCCCTATATCAAAGAAGCATATTTTAGTTGATTTATTATGAAAGCAATAAAATACATTTTCATCTTAATACTAAGAAAGGATCCGAATGAAATTAATCTATAATCCGGTATTTTTGGAACACGATACAGGCATGCACCCGGAAAATAAAAAGCGGCTGACCTCACTTGGCGACTTGCCGGTGACAGAGCTTGAGAGCGGTGAAAAATATCTCACACTGGTACACACACCGCAATATATTCAGGAAGTTAAAAAAGCATGTATGATAGGCGGAAACATTGATGCTGAAACAGTTGTGTCACCTGGCAGTTATAAAGCTGCTATCTATGCAGTGGGTGCCACGATAATGGCTTCTAAGACTGGCGATTTTGCTTTGACCCGCCCTCCCGGACATCATGCCCATATTGATAGATCCAGCGGATTCTGCTTGTTCAACAATATAGCAATCGCCGTCCAATATCATGTAAATCAGGGAAAGCGGGTACTAATTTTTGACTTTGACGGACATCTCGGATGTGGATCCGTGAAATTTTTCTATAATTCCAATCAGGTTTTGTACTGGTCGCTTCATCAGTTTCCTGCATTCCCTGGTGGGGGAGATGCAAATGAAATAGGTGCCGGAAAGGGTGAAGGGTACACAATAAATGTTCCGCTACCTCCGGGCAGTGGAGATGAAATTTTTATGGACGCAGTTGAGACATTCCTTCCGATCGCCAAAGAATTTGATCCTGATATCGTAGCTGTATCAGCAGGTTTTGACTCCCATCAGTACGACCTGCTGCTGGATCTGCGCCTGACTATTAATTCTTTTTATAAGATCGGAAAAATGCTTTCTGAAAATTTCTGCAATGTATTTGCCACCCTGGAAGGTGGCTACAATATCGAGATGTTCCCAAAGTGCCTGTATAACTTTTTGGATGGCATTAATAATGATAAAATGCAGTTCAAAGAAAGGGAAACCGACTCAATGATACAAACCCATTATGAGTACGAAGGCAGGAAAGCAATGGCGCTCCAGGCGCTCTCAAAACATTGGAAATCAATATAATAATTAAAGGAAACAGAAATGGGTACTAAGAAAATAGACAAACTTTTTAATCCAAAAGTGATCGCAGTAATCGGTGCGACTGCTCGCAAGGGAACTGTGGGTCATTCACTGATGAAAAACATAATTGGGTCGGGATTTGACGGCATCGTTTATCCTATCAATCCAAAACGGACGAACGTTATTGGAGTAAAGGCATACGCAAGCATAGATGAGGTCCCGGACAAGGTTGATCTTGCCATTATTGCAACGCCTGCAAAAACGGTTCCGGCAATTGTCGAAGAATGCGGGCAAGCAGGTGTTTCCGGCATTCTTCTTATCTCTGCGGGTTTTTAAGAGATTGGCAAAGAAGGCGAAAAACTCATAAAACAAATCTCTGCAACTTTAAGAAAATACGGAATGAGAATGATCGGACCGAACTGCCTTGGATTCATCAAACCTTCGATACATCTTAATGCGAGCTTTGCCAATAAGATGGCTCTGCCTGGTAAGATTGCGCTCATCTCTCAAAGTGGAGCGCTCTGTACTGCAATTCTGGACTGGTCAGTTGATCAGAAGGTGGGATTCAGTCATTTCGTTTCTATCGGCTCAATGATAGATGTTAGCTTTCATGATCTTATCGACTATTTTGGCACCGACCCGCTCACTACAAGTATTGTCATTTATATGGAATCACTTATTGATGCCAGAAGTTTTATGAGTGCAGCCAGAGCATTTGCACGTAACAAACCGATCATTGTACTCAAAGCAGGAAAAAGCTCGGAAGGTGCACAGGCAGCAATGTCACACACAGGAAGTCTTGCCGGTAATGACTTTGTATTTGATGCCGCTTTTAAGAGGGCGGGTGTCATAAGAGTGAATACAATTGATGAGCTGTTCCATATAGCCCTATCACTGTCTATGCAGGAAAAACCTTCCGGTAACAGGCTCGCTATCATAACAAATGCTGGCGGTCCCGGTGTTATTGCGACTGATACTCTTATTGCACGAGGTGGTAAGTTAGCGAAACTGTCAGATGAAACCATTGCTGGTCTGAACAAACACCTTTCGCCAAACTGGAGCAAAGGTAACCCTGTCGATATACTTGGAGATGCCGGACCCGAGCAATATGAGAAAGCGGTCGAACTATGCGCAAATGACAAAAATGTCGATGCCATACTTGTGATCCTTACTCCCCAATCAATGACAGATCCAACCCGCGTTGCAGAGAAAGTTGCAAGCGTTTCCAAAAAATACCGAAAAACATTACTGGCATCCTGGATGGGCGCAGATGACATCGAAGGAGGACAGCAAGTTCTGGAAAGCAATAAAATACCGGTGTATCAGACTCCTGAGGATGCAGTAAAATGCTTCATGCATATGTATGACTACTCTCGAAATCTGGAAATCCTTCATGAAACTCCATCACAAATACCACACGAGTTCAAGCCGAAAAAAGCTAAGAGCAAAAAGCTCATCGAGGAAGTCCTTGCTGATAACAGAACTGTTATGACGGAATTTGAAGCAAAACAGTTGCTGAACTATTACGGTATCCCGGTAATTAAGAATGGACTTGCAAAAACAAAAGAAGAAGCAATAAAATTAGCTGAAGAGATCGGTTATCCCCTTGTTATGAAGATCGCATCACCCGATATTCTGCATAAAACCGATGTCGGTGGTGTTATTCTCAATATTCTGAATAAAGAAGAAGCGCAGAAGGCATTTACCAAGATAATGAAATCTTCTAGAGAAAAAGTTCCTAAAGCCGATATTCGTGGTGTTTTTGTCGAGCAGATGATAAAGAGAAAATATGAGTTGATCATCGGGTGTAAGAAAGATCCTATCTTCGGTCCCACCATTGTCTTTGGCATGGGCGGCGTGGCAGTTGAAGTATTCAAGGATACAACCGTTGGACTACCTCCTTTAAATATGGCGCTTGCCATGAGGATCATTGAAGATACAAAAATATACAAGCTGATAAAAGGATACAGGGGTATGCCGGGTGCGGACATAACTTCCATTCAGTTCCTGCTTTATAAATTCGCATACCTTATCATGGATTTCCCGCAAATTGCTGAAATAGATATTAATCCCTTTGGAGTCGATGAGCGCGGAGGAGTTGTACTCGATGCCAAAGTTATACTGGATGATTCCATAGAAGTTACAGAAAAATATCCGAACAAGCATCTCGTTATCTCCCCATATCCTTCGGAATACATCACTAAATTCACAATGAAAAACGGTGGGAAAGCCCTTTTGAGACCGATTAAACCCGAAGATGAACTTATGGAGAAAGAGATGTTTTCCAATTTTTCCGAGAGAACACAGAGATACCGATTCTTTCAGCTTATTAAGGAGATCTCTCACGAGCAACTTATCCGATATACACAAATAGATTATGACCGCGAACTTGCTATTATTGCAGAGGTTACAGAAAACGGGAAAAAAATGATGGCTGGAGTGGTCAGATTGATCGCTGACCAGTACAATGAGACCGCTGAGTTCGCCATTGTTATTGCCGATCCATGGCAAAATCAGGGACTTGGAAATAAGTTCACTGATTATATTTGTGAGATCGCCAAAGTAAGAGGAATTCAGAAGATCTATGCAAACATATTAGCTATTAATCATATAATGCTGCACATGTTCAGAACACGAGGATTCAGCTTGACCAAAATCGAAGACAGCTTTTATGCGGAACTGATCATCAACGAACCGAAATAAGAAAATACTAGTACAAGAACCTTGCGAATGGTTGCCGAAGGCATCCTTCGCAATGGTTCGACAGATAACTTTCGTTTCTATGTTATGTTCTTTCCACTCAACCATTGCGAAGGTCTAGCGACCGTTCGCAAGGTTTCGTTTAAAGGGATTTGTATATCGCTGCAGAATAATACCCGCGATGATGAAGACCAGCCCAATAATTGTCGAAAAAAGAATTTTTTCTCCGACAACAATGCTCACAACAAGCAGTGAAAGAAAAGGTGTGATATAAATCAAATTGCTCACCTGAGCAGTTGTTTTTGCATACTTGAGTGCACTAAGCCACACAATAAACGTCAAGCCCATTTCAAAAAATCCCACATAAGCGGAGCCGAGAACACCTTTGATGTTTGGCAGAGAAAATCCAACGAAAGTTGAACGGATAATAATAAGAATAATACTGAAAATCAACCCAAAGCAGAAACTCACAAAAAGCTTTACTACAACATCATGCCTGTCTTTGAGGTTGAAAATCCAGAACACTGCCCAGATCACTGCGCTACTAAGAGGAAGCAGATCACCTTTTATATTTGAGAAATTCAAACTGGAGAAATCCCCACGAGTAGCAATGATAATGACGCCGAAAAAACTTATGATAATCGCAACAATACTGAGGAGATTTATCTTTTGCTTAAGCAGAGGAATGGACAGAAGCACCAGCATCAGGGGCCAGGTATAATTGAGCGTAATTGCTTCCTGGGCTGGTAGAATCGAATATGCCTTGAAAAGTACAATATAATAAAGAAAAGGATTAAGAAATCCGAGAAGTGCAGCAAAAATAAAATCCTTGGATGAATAGGTTCTAAGGAGATGCAGTTTTTTTCTAACAAGTAGCACAACAAAAATAATAAGTGTTGAGAAAAATGAGGCGTACAGAAGCAGTTCGAGGTAATCCACATGACGCAGACTAATCTTGAAGGCGGATGCAACAGTTGACCAGAGTATTACTGCAATGATCGCAAAAGAATATGCTTTTCTCTGGTTATCCATAGATATTTATTTTGAAGTTTTCAGAATGCTCCAGACTTCTTTATCTTTAAGATACCGCCACTCGCCTTTCGGCAGTTTTCCAATATTGACCTCGCCGATCTGCATACGTTTTAGTTCGATCACAGAACTTCCAACTGCCTTAAGCATCCGACGTATCTGCTGATTTCTTCCTTCATAAATAACCATTCGGAGTTTTGTAATATTTTGAGATTTGTTATAACTTTTTATGAAGACTTTTGCAGGAAGTGTTTTTCCGTCATCAAGCTGAACTCCTTCCCGAAGATCTCTTAGTTGTCTGAAGTAAATCCGCCCCTTAGCTTTCACAAGATAGGTTTTAGGAAATTTCTTGCTCGGATGCGTGATCTTTTGAGCGAAATCTCCGTCATTAGTGAGAAGTAATAATCCCTCAGAATTTTTATCAAGACGACCGATTGGGAAGACATGTTCCTTAAAATCCGGAAGCAGATCAAATATGGTCTGGCGATCAAAAGGATCACCACTCGTTACGAGATAGCCAGCGGGTTTGTTCATCATCAGGTATATTTTATTTGAGGAATAACGAAGTTTTTTGTTTTTGTATTCCACCGTATCATTCTGCGGATCGATGTCTGTTGCGAGGTCTTTAATTATCTTCCCATTCACACGTATTTTACTGTCCAACACAAGCTGTTCGCAGGAGCGCCGCGAGCCAAGTCCTGCCTGTGCAAGAAATTTATTGATCCTCATTTCCTACCATTGCTCGATCGTATTTGAAAGGATCACATCACAGAGTTCGTAGATGATGGATTTCTGAGCATCCTCTTCAGAAAAAAGCTCGATCCCTTGTCCATCTTCCTCTTCTGCTGCTGTGCTTGTCCCATAAAGTGCAGATAGACTCAGATTATTATTTTGCCAGATCACTTCATCCCGTACCATATCCTTTGCTTCGATCTGAAAAACGATCGTAACCTTCCATTCAAGAGGATTTTCCTGCATATCATAGGCATTAACTATCCTATGATAGGAGCGGACAGTCCCGCGAATATCCATATCAGCATCGTCACCCTGCACGTCAAGGCGGTTGTCTTCGATGAAAGCTTCGGTCAGATATTCCGCGACAAGTCCGGGCAACTCGTATTGCTCGGTATTATTATCAAATTCTGCTATCATAACCGTCTTAAGGTGCGGATTTGAGCGTGTGTAAAAAGAGTAATGTCCGCAACCAAGGGCGCATAGAAAAATTATTGAAATCAAAAAATATTTTTTCATCATAGGAACCTTCTTGAATAAGAAAGTGCTATCGCCATTTTCTGTGTCAAATAAAAAGA
>JACNJG010000148.1 GCA_014382685.1 Candidatus Cloacimonadota bacterium | reverse complement strand
ACTGCTCCATATTTGCCCATATATCCGCCTGTAAATTCATGGAATCCTTTTATTGGATAAGGACTCACCCAGAATCGATGCTTCCCTCCCACATATTCCTGCAACCACCAATGTCTGGGAATTCGTATCATTACTTGCCCATCTGCGCCGAGAAGATTTGATCCTGAGCCATCTTCTTTTTGATTGTGGTTAGTGGATTTAAGTCGATACTGCATTTCACCTGCATCATTAACAACACACCCGAACATCCCTGCCTGTATCGGCAAAAGATCGTCAGGAACAACTGCTCCCTTTGCGATTGCTGTGCCTGCTGCATAGCCCGCAATACTGCCGAGCCGCGTATAAGTGTCCGCAGACGGATCCCATTCAATACCATAAGCAGGATTAAAAACTCTGCTTAGTGGTAATGACCCAAAATCATTTTCATTTGTGTCGTCAACAAGCAAAAACTGATTGTCAAAATTAAGAGGAATTTCCGAATAATCTGATATTTTCTTTGCCATATATACCCCTAATACATAAGTGTAATGTCGCCGGCAGAAAGAGCGCCGTCGATTGTTGTGAGAATGTTTGTAATACTAAAAGGATATACAATTCCTTTATTAAGATACATGGCAACTGGCGTTACCCCATCCTCTTCAAATGTTACATGATATGATGCTGCGGTATTGCATTGTATGCCACGTGTGGCATCAAAAGCATCTGTACCTGTCCCCCTGTCGGCTGCCCGACATATTGGGTGAACTGATTGTGTAAGTCCAAATTTCATTAAGACCTCCTAAAAACTATCAAAATTTTCTCTCGATACATGCAGGTCGGAAAGTATCGAATCGCTGGTCAATCCGGCAGTTTTGGTCTGCTTGCCGGATGGTGAGATCAAACCGTAATCAATCGGCTTGGTCACATGCTCATCCAACCAAAAACATGCCATACCTCCTGCATCCGTGTGATCGTCCCCGATCTTTTCGTCACTTGCAACATAACGAGGATATGCACCTTTGGTCATTTCTTTTCGTATATTTACCATCTGTTTTTTCAGCTTCCGCATCATTCGTGCTTCATGCCTGTTATCCATAATGTCATAGTAGGGATAGTAGCACGTGCCTTTATGAATTCCCTGCTGCAACGAGTCATAATAAAAATGTTTATTCTTGTCTGTGTTCCATAGCGGTGTGAAAAACCAGTGTTCCCAGTTCGAGGGTTTGTTCTCTGGGAACTCCTCTCGGTTTTTGTCTGTGAGTCCTTCACGCCAGCATATATCATTTATTGATGAAATGAGATTCTGTTTGAGTGCATCACCACACCCGCCTTGAGGTCTATAAAAAGCAATAATATCCACTATCTCTTTTTGAAGCTGTGAGTCGTCATAATCCGGCGACCATTCAAAGCCGTTGAGCCACCTGCGGTAATTGCCGAGCTGTTCATATACCTGTAGTGAATATTTCGAGCTGGTTACTTTTTGTCCGCCGTGTCCGCAGTCAAAGCCAATGGTCACGATCCCTCTCGATTCGTACCTGCCACCCTTTTCAAATGGCACTCCTTCAAGTCCCCATTTCTGTGCTTTACGCATCACCGCAAGGAGATATTTCGAGTGAATGAAGTTTGTGGATTCTGTGAATTTGAGATAAAGTGATCTTTGTATCTCATCCGGCGTCATCTGCGGAATGAATATCTCATCGACAATTTTCTTATCGAGCACACCGGAAGCAAGCATCATGTCCACATCCATCAAAATACCTTCTGGCAAATTCAGGATATTATTCGGCTGTGTACGCATCAGATTCGTATATGTTTTTTTGAGTCTGGGATCTGTGACGATCCTGTAAATATTCTCCTGCCCCATGATCGTGCCGTCAATACGGATACGTGTCGGCAATCCATTCCTGTTTTTCGAGCCGAGTCGCCTGGTCATCTTATTCGCAAAATCTTCCCAATCCCATAAGTCAAACTCCATAACATCAGCAATCGATGTCTCATGCCCTTCTGTTTTGCCGATGATGGTTATGATCTTGCAGTTGCTCTCGTTATCAAACTCATATCCGATGGATCTTAGCTGCTTCTTGCCGTTCTTCACTCGTATATATCTGCTCAGAATATCCGAACGATCGATGAAGTTATATTGATAAGTATATGCTTCTTTGCCGATGGAAAATTTGGGTGTATAAATGGTTAGATTTTCGTATGGATTCGTTGCACATTCATACAGATTGATGCCTGCCTTGCCGAACGATTTTGCTGCACGTGGAGGTTTGATTTCGATAGTATAATCTGAATGAAAATAATCATCCGCCTGCATAAGCTGTGTTGGGAATAGATCGACATTGCACACATCCTTCATGAAGAGTGCGTACAAAAGATATTTCTGATCGACATCATCGGTCTTGTAGCTCTGTATTTTCTTCTCAACTATATTCGACACACTAACCGATGCCATGCACACCACCAATACTAATATCAATATTAATTTTTTCATAAGTCATTTTTATTTGTGGGAAATGGGTTCTCTGCCGGTCCGACCTCTACCTGCTTCTCTTCGTGCTCGACTGCTTCCTCTTCCTGCTTTTTTTCCTTTATGGTATTGAGCATTTTTTGAGTTGCTTGTCCGATCTGGAATGCCATCATAGAGATGAAATCTTTTGGATCACCTTCGAATGGCAGGTTGCCTTTTGGATCGATCTCACCAGGTTCTCTATTCTTCGGGTTCATCTGCTGCTGATCCGAGGTAAGCCCTGCAATGCCCATGAACTTTGCGATCTGATCGAGAAGGGGATGTGCCTTTGTAGTGAAACCGCCCTTTGTGACATCCGTAATGGTAACACCCTCGTTGATCACATCGAAATAAAAATTATTGAGAAGTACATGCACCCGACCTTGTGATATCCCTGCAAGATTTTTTATCTCAGCAATGTCGCCATTTTGGTATGCAGCAAGGACTTTGATCATAAGATTGAGCTGGTGAGGACAGTATTTCAGATTGCCACGCTGACACTGCTCTGCATATTCACAGGTTGGTTCAAATCTCTTATATATTTTGCCGTCCTCATCTTCTTGCTCGGATTTGATACCGCATTCTGCATATTTTTTATAAAGAGCAGGAGCAAGCATACTCGATTTTTTACTGTAAAATCCAGTCTTGAACGCATTCATGGATGCTCGTTGTTTCCCTTCCTCTGTTCGTGGTCCCGTTTCTTTGCCCCTTGCATGAAGAAGGTTCTTAGTCCCATGATGGGTATTTGCAACATTTGTCTTGCATTTCGGACAGGGTGCAATATAAGGGTAGTCGTCATTGACGGGATTCTCCACCTCTTCATACCGGTCTGTTTGCCAGTAGAATTGGCAGTTCGTACACCAGAAGTGCAGGAACTTTTTCGAGTGCTCTTTTTGCTCTTTCATAATCTTATACAAAAAGATAAGCCCGAAAATAATCCTGTCAAGTAATTGATATAAAGGAAGTTACAAAACTTTTTAAAAATAAAAAGGTGTACAGTATAAGTTTTTGTCTATATGTTTTTGTCTTTATCCCATCGGCATTTGATGTTTTTTTATCTACACTTTCTGGGTTTTGTCTATATTGTAATTATTTTTTTATTTTTTTATTTTCCGCACAGAAATTCCACGCCGAAACAGCAAAGGGCTTCGTTGAGATCGCTAAACTTCTCGTTCCCAAACCCCGCCAAACTTCTCGTTCCCAAACCCCTGTTTGGGAACGCCCCTGTAAATTTTCCATTTTCAAAATAAGGGCAGCCGGAAGCACGTCTATGATTTCCTGATTAACTGATAGTGATGTAATGTATGGTTTTAACTTACACATCGCCGACCACCCTTTGTTGTTTTACACTTTCTTTTTTTTGGCGATACTATCAGGGCAAAAATTATATGCTTTTATTGTATTAATATCAGAAATATTATGATTGATCTCGTATCCATTTTCTTTTATGAATTTTAGCAACTCGTCTTTATTTTTGAATATATAAGTTTTATTGACATTAGCATACCATCCGTCTTTTATCTGATTTGCAGTTAAGAAACTGGCATGTAAATTCGTGTTAATTATTTTACCCATTATTCTATTTTCCATTTCTTTTGACTTTTTCATTTCGTGTCCTTTCGTGTTAATTCGTGGTTATATTTTTTCTATTCACCGCTGCCAATATAATCCTCTCCAGATTCCATCCCTTTTTGCCGTATTTGCCAAGTAGCCATTCTATTTGTCCCGATAGCGGATCTGCAATAAGATAGTCATCCCTGTCTTTTCCTTTTTCCATTGCAAGCACCCAGTGTCCTTCGATCTGAGTGGTATGAGGATCATAGTCTATTTTGATGATCGTGGGAAGCATAAGAGTTATATCCGATACCGGTGCAGGAACATCCTTGCAAAGATATAATCCACCAAAAATAAATTCATTGAACAGATATGATATTGATGAGTGAACAACTAAATTCTTATCAAAGCCGCCATGTCTTTTGAGTAAATAATTAAGCTGATCCGGATACCACTCAATGCCTGTAAGATATTGCAACAGCATACAATAGCACGTGACTAAACATCCTATTTTTGCGATGGTGTTTTCCTTTTTGTATTTTGCTGTAACATTGTATGGTAAAATACCAACCACAGCATCCGCCCAATACTTATTCCCTTGCCATAAGGGAGTTATTTTCTTTTTCGGCATAGTGCCTCCTAAATTCCACACAGAGATTCCACGCAAAGACCGCAAAGGACTTCGCTGAAACCTCTGAGTATTTTTCTTTTTTCTTTTTTCTTTTTGCTTTTTTCTTTTCCCTTTTCCCTTTTCCCTTTTCCCTTTTCCCTTTTCCCTTTTCCCTTGCCGGATCACGCCAACCTCTCGAACCGCATACATTCTTTCACAAAGTACATCTCGATCTTGCCGGTTGCTCCGTTCTTATTCTTCGCAATCTCGATCTCTGCGATTCCCGGCTTCTCGGAATTGTCCTTGTTATAATAATCATCACGGTACAGCAGAAATACCACATCCGCATCCTGCTCGATTGCACCGCTATCACGAAGATCTGCAAGTGTTGGACGTTTATCCTGCCGTGTTTCCGGTCCTCTTGAAAGCTGTGAGATAGCAATAACCGGAATGTGCAGATCCTTACAAAGCATTTTCAAGGAGCGTGAAATCTCGGCAATTTCTCGCTGTGTGCTGGTACTCCGAACAGTAGGTATCAAAAGCTGCATATAATCTATGATGAGCATATCGACCCCATGCTCATATTTGAGACGCCGTGCCCGTGAGCGAACATCGGTCATCGTGGTATTGCTGTTGTCGTCGCAGTAGAATTGTATATCCCCTATCTTCTCTGCTGTTTTAGAGATCATAAGCTGATCCTCTTTTGAGAAATTATATCCGGTCATCAGCTTGAACATGGAAACTCTGGACCCGATAGAGAGCATTCGCAAGTTGATCATATTCTTATCTGTCTCAAGTGAGATCAGCCCGATGCTCTTGCCGTCACGAACCGCTGCGTTGTATGCAAAATTCAGGGCAAGTGCGGTTTTTCCCATACTTGGACGTGCAGCCACCACATACAGGCAGTTCTCTATAAATCCGCCAGTGATCCGGTCAAGTTCAGGTATTCCACTCGGCACGCCGATCACCATATTTTTTCGTTTCGCCACTTCATCCATGCGCCTCAACGTGCCAGGAAGTGTCTGTGATATGCTTCGGAATCCATGCCGATCAAGCCCGTCGGACACATCGAATATCTGCTTCTCTGCATGTTCTATGATGTCCTTGCCACCTTTATCTGTGGAATGGCACTCTTCGAGGATAGTGCTCGCTGTAGTTATCAATCGCCGAAGCACTGCTTTCTCTATGACGATCTGTGCATGGGTTTCTATCGAAGCACTAGATGAGACAACATCCTGCACCTCTGTAAGATATGCAGTACCTCCGCTTTTCTCGAACACATTCTTGCTCTTCATTTCGTGGATAATGGTTATCAGATCAATCTCGATATTTTTATTGAACAGGTCGTGGATAGCACGGAAGATGTATTTGTGGGCAGCTTTGTAGAAATATTCTTCACAGAGCAGTTCCAACCCTCGTGCGGTAGCCCATTCTTCCAGCATCATAGCAGAGAGCACAGCGCCCTCCGCATTCAGATCGTGAGGAGGTAAGTGGGTGGAGTCGGTCATTTTATTCTCCTAGATTTTCTTTTATCGTCAATTCTATACTTTCAACAATCATGGTCTCAGCTATATTC
>JACNJG010000145.1:2361-6302 GCA_014382685.1 Candidatus Cloacimonadota bacterium | reverse complement strand
TATGAAAAGAAAAATACCTGTAATATTATTGTTTTGTCTTATGCTTCTCTTTCCCAATTTCCTCTTGGGAGAAGAAAGGCAAGATATTTCCCTGATGGTGCAGTGGTTTCCGCAGGCACAATTTGCCGGATATATCGTTGCTCACGAAAAGGGATTCTATAATGAAGCCGGTATTGACGCAACTATACTTTTTTCTGACGGAACGGACAGTCCCTTTCAGGAAGTGCTGGATAACCGGATTGAATTCTGTACGGGTTGGCTTTCCCAGGCGATCATGCTGCGTTCGGAGAATGAGCCGATCCTAAACATCTGCCAGCTATTACAAAAATCATCCTTGATGCTCGTGGCGAAAAAAGAAAGTGGTATTGAGACTGCACAGGATTTCGAAGATAAGATAGTCAGTAATTGGGGAGGTGATTTTTCGATCCAGCCCATTGCATTTTTCCAGAAACAGAATATTCAGCCGGATGTGATACCTCAATCTTTCAGAATTGACGGCTTCCTAGTCGGGGCTATCGATGTAACCTCTGCGATGTATTATAATGAGTATCATAAGATACTTCAGGCAGGTATTGACGAAGATGAGCTTGTGACCTTCTTTTTCACGGATCATGACCTCAATTTCCCGGAAGACGGCATTTACTGCAGAGAAGAAATCCTTCAAAATGATCCGGAAATGTGCAAAAACTTTGTTGAAGCCACGATAAAAGGTTGGAATTATGCGTTTCAACACAAGGAAGAAACTCTTGATTTGGTCATGAAATATTGTAGAGAATATCACATGCAGACAAACCGCTCACACCAGAGATGGATGCTTGGCGCTATTGAAATTGCTATGACCTACCAGGTTGGAGATGATCCTGCAAATTGGGGCATGCTTAAAAAAGATGACTATTATACTGTTGCAGAAGAATTGCTCAATCAGAAATTGATCATAACCATTCCTTCTTACAAGGATTTCTACAAGGATGTTGTTCATGAAAGATGAAAAAGTAAAAGTTAAACATCCTTTGGCTCGCAAACTGCTTCTCTGGATCGGTGTTCCGCTGCTACTGGTCTATATTATTGTAATCCTGTTCACCTATTCCCAGAGTGGAAATAATGCTCTCAAACAGATGAAGGAATACCTTTTTGAGCTTACCTCCCATCACGCGTGTATGCTTGACAACAAATTTCTGAAAGTGTCCGGAGCATCGATCGGTATTGCCGATGCCATCGACAAATTCTCAATCCCAAATAAAAATGAACTTTATGCTGTGATGAAAAAGAAATTAAGTGAAAACCGCAATATTTACGGAATGGCAACTGCTTTTGATCCCTTTGCTTATAATAATAGGATCAAGCTTTTCTCACCTTATGTGTACCGCACCGATGAAGAAATCAAGGATGTTGATCTTGCAAAAAGCTATGATTACACGCTTCAGGATTGGTTCATGATCCCCAAACTTCTCGGAACTTCATACTGGGGAGAGCCATATTTTGATGAAGGCGGCGGCAATATTCTGATGGCTACCTATTCACAGCCGATGTATAAAGATGGAAAATTCATCGGCGTCTCTACTGCGGATATCTCGCTCGATGATCTCGAACTGGAAATGAACAATATCCGCATCATGGCGGGATATACATTCATCATCACCCGAACAGGTACATTCATCTATCATCCCATCAAAGAATATATGATGAACGAGAGTATTTTCAGTCTTGCCGAGGAAAACGGGCAACCCGAATTACGTGAGATCGGCAAAAAAATGATAGCAGGGGAACAAGGCATCACAACTTACATTGATGTGAATACAGGCGAAAAAGAATGGCTGGTCTATTCACCAATTCCAGACTGTCACTGGAGTTTTGCAGCAATGATCCCCGGCAAAGAGATCATGAAAACGGTCAATTCGATGGTAATCAGGCAAGTCTCTATTATGATCATCGGACTATTTATAATCCTGCTTGTGATCCTATGGGCTGCATTTGGCATTACAAACCCGATAAAAAGATTACTCGTCTTTGCCAATAGGATATCAAAAGGCAATCTTGATGAGAAGATCACAGGCATTCGGGGGCATGATGAAATTCATGAGCTTGTAAAAGCATTCAACAAAATGACCTATGATCTGAAACACTATATCGCCGATCTGACTGCTGCGACAAAAGCAAAAGAATCTGTGGAAAGTGAACTTCGTATTGCCCGGCAGATACAGGAATCCCTTCTCCCGCGGATTTTCCCTCCATTTCCTGACGCTGAAGAATTCGACCTCTATGCCAGGAATATTCCTGCGAAAGAAGTTGCCGGTGACTTCTTTGATTTCTTCATGTTGGACGAAATACATCTGGCAATTATCATTGCTGATGTCTCGGGTAAAGGTATTTCCGCCGGATTGTTCATGGCTGTCACAAGAACACTTATGAAAACCGTGTGCGTGAAAGACATTCCACCCGCAGAAGCTATGGAAAAGGCAAATATTGTGCTTTGTCAGGATAATGACGCCTGCATGTTCACCACACTTTTCCTTGCGATTTACAATATTAAAACCGGAAAAATGAAATGGACGAATGCAGGACACGATGAACCTATTATTATCTCTGAGGATGGCTCTTACAGAATATTGAAAACTTTTAAAGATATTGCACTCGGCATTAGTGAAAACCATAAATACCACGAAGGTGAAGTACAATTAGAAGTGGGAGAAAAAATGGTGCTGTACACAGATGGTGTAATTGAAGCGACCTCACCGGAAAAAGAATTATACGGCGAAAAACGATTTTTAAAGATACTCAGCGAAAATGCCGATAAATCATTAGTCGAAATTCTCGATATCGTTACAGAAAACCTCGACGGATTCCAGAAGGATAATCAATTTGACGATATAACGATCCTTCTTTTAAAAAGGGAAAAATAAAATAGGAGTTTCATAATGAAAATTAAATCATTTCTATTAATACTTATCACAATTCTTGTATTAACCACAACTTCTTTATCTGCTAAAGCAAGAGGTATAGTTTTTGCTTTTGACAAAGACCATGCACCCTTTTCCTTTATTGAAAACGACGAACCGGCAGGTTTTGACTTAGACCTGCTCACTCCCATTTTTGAAGGATCAAAATTTGGTTTTGCACCCACTGAATTCAAATGGAGCGATGCACTGGTTTCATTGCGGAAAGGCGTAAAAGTAGATCTTATGTCCCAGATGGATAAGACTCCCGAAAGAGAAGAGATCTATGATTTCTCGGACGAGCCATATTTAATGGATGAGATCAGAATTTTTTCAAAGGATAAGACAATTAATACTTTTGATGACCTTGTCGGGAAAAAAGTAGCAGTACAAAAGGGAAGCTATTACGAAGAAATGCTCAAAGAGAATGAACAGATCACCATTCTACCTGCGGAATCCGAGATCGATGCCCTCGATGCGCTGGATAATAATATTGTGGATGCCTTTGTCGGACCGACAAGTGTTGCCAAACACATCATCAAGAAAAACAGCTATGATGATATTATCTCAGCAGATGAACCGCTACAAACCAGCTATATGTATTTCGCTGTGGACAAAGGTGATGACGAGCTGCTGGAATTTATTAATGAAGGAATGCAACTTCTGAAAGACAACGGCACTTATGATGATATCCATAAAAAATGGTTCGGAAAACATGAACAAAAAGAAGAGCCGGGGTGCGGAAAACCCTGCCAGCATCCCTGCGGTAAATAATCTTTTCACCCTTATTCCGGAAAATCTTGATAAAGAATATTTCGAGAAGCTTCTCAAGAATGAACATTTTTTCCTTGAGAGAATTGTCTCGGAAGGTCATATAACTCCTTTTGACACATGGCTTTGTGAGAATACTGATGAGTGGGTGATTTTATTGAGCGGTTCTGCAAAATTATCTTTTAAAAATGATAATTCTACTGTTGAACTCCAAGCTGGTGATTATTTTACTATTCC
>JACNJG010000145.1:0-2076 GCA_014382685.1 Candidatus Cloacimonadota bacterium | reverse complement strand
GGGCTGTTCTCTATTTATGGAACAGTAAGCGGCATCAGGATTTTTGATGCAACTGCGAACATCAGAGATCTGGGTCCGGCAATTGCAGGACTTATCGCAGGTCCTCTCGTTGGTGTTGGTGCGGGTCTTATCGGCGCTGTCCATCGCTTCTTTCTGGGTGGAGTAACAGGCGTTCCCTGCGCAGTAGCAACACTCTTTGCCGGACTATTCGGTGGTATTATATTTCTTGTAAGAAAGAAAAAAATTATTACAATACCGGGCGCTATCATTTTTGCTGTTCTCATCGAAATCTTTCACATGGAATTAGCATACTTTTGGAGTCTTCACACAGGAAAAGTAAGCCAGACCTTCGATATAATAAAGAAAGCAATAATACCTATGATAATTGCAAATGGTGTTGGCATTGGAATTTTTATCTTCATCGCAAGGAACCTTGTAAAAGAGCGGAGAACTGAAACCGAAAAAGCCAAGATCGAGCATGATCTGCGTATCGCTCACGACATCCAGATGGGGATCATACCAAAAATATTTCCTCCCTTTCCCGACCGTTCTGAATTCGACCTCTTTGCTGTCATCGAACCTGCAAAAGAAGTTGGTGGTGACCTTTATGATTTCTTCTTTCTTGATGACAGCCACTTGTGCTTTTGCGAAGGAGATGTTTCAGGAAAAGGAGTGCCAGCTTCGCTTTTCATGGCTGTCTCAAAAACCCTTATAAAAGCCCACGCACAATCCGGCATGTCTTCTGCTGATATTCTTTATAAAGTTAATAACATGCTCTGCGAAGAAAATGAATCGAGTATGTTTGTGACGGTTTTTCTGGGCATTCTTGATATCGAAACAGGTGAGGTTGTCTATTCAAATGCCGGACATAATATTCCCTATATCATCCATAACGATGGCTCGATTACTAAAATTCCAAACACAAAGGGAATCGCACTTGGCGTTCTTGAGGATTTTCAGTTTGAAACAAAATCTTTATTCCTGGGGAAGGATGAACAAATGTTCATCTTCACTGACGGTGTGAATGAAGCGACAAATGAGAGAGATGAGATATTCACACTTCCGCGTCTGGAAAATATCTTGTCCCAATGCAGTAAGTGTACTCCAAAGGCGACAAGCATGCGTATCATCGATGAGGTTTATGGCTTTCAGGGAGACGCAGTCCAATTTGACGATATAGCCATTCTCGTCCTTCATTATAGAGTGTGAGGTTATCATGAAATCATTAATAGTTCACATAAAAAATTCGCTTCCAGAAATCGCAAATGTGACAGGGAAATTCGAAATTTTTGCCCAAGAAAACAAACTGTCACAGCGAATTATCTATGATATTTCTCTATGTCTCGATGAGCTCATAACCAATATTGTATCCTATGGCTTTGACGACGATGCTGAACATATCATAGAAATACAATTTCACCTAACGGAAAAAGAGATCAAACTTGTTTTTATCGATTATGGGACTGAATTTGATCCTGTGCAAAAAGAGGATCCGTTTCACCTGAAACATTCGGTGGAAGAAAGACCCATTGGAGGGCTTGGTATCTATCTCGTGAAGAAGCTTATGGATATCATAAAATATCAAAGAGTTGAAGATAAAAATATCTTAACATTGACAAAATTCTTGAAAAAATCGAACTAAAGGAAATTGAAAAATTTCTTATCCATTATCGGAGGATTACATGGAAATAAAGCAAGATAAACATGGAGATGTCGCTGTTCTCAATCTTATAGGACGCCTTGATGCAAACACTTCAGGAGAACTGGAAGCTATTCTTATCCCCATGATCGACGAAGGAGAGAAAAAGATCATTCTCGATTTCTCCGCACTAGAATATATCAGCAGTGCCGGACTGCGATTGCTTCTCCTTGCTGCAAAAAAACTACGCAATATTAAAGGAGAGATCGTTCTCTGCAGTATGAAGGATTTCATCAAAGAGATCTTTGAGATCTCCGGATTTACACCTATCTTTACTATTGTTGATACAAAGGAAGATGCGCTGAAAGCTTTAGAATAAGCGTAATACTATTTGTTAATTTTAAGGGATTCTTTACGAAAAGTGAAGAGTCCCTTTT
>JACNJG010000141.1 GCA_014382685.1 Candidatus Cloacimonadota bacterium | reverse complement strand
TTCTTTCAGTCCTTCGACAAGTTTGCGAACCACCACCATGCCGGGGTCGTCGATTCCCACCGTCTTGTTGCCATAAATACGTGCCCTTCCCTGTTTGCAGGGGAGTCCCCTGAATTCATCAAGCGCTTTCACCGTAGCCATATCCGCAGCTTCCAGCAATGCATCTGGGTCCACAATTCCGATAATCGCTTTTTGTATTGCAGCCAGCTCATCAAGCACTGTTTTGTCGCCAAGCTTGCTTTTACCTCGGTGAGCCATTTTTTCGATGCTCTGTTCCAGAATTTGCGGCAAGTGCTTCCATGCGACTTCTTTTTTACCTTTAACTTCCTTTGCCGCTGCCATGATGCCTGTGGCAAACAGTGTTGCGAATGACGAAGCACGTGTTCCTGTAAATGCCTGTGCGCACTTCAAGAGTGCCATGCCTACATCTTCCGGTAGATCTGCAGAAACCTCTAGCATTGCCCTGAATCCCGTAACCATAGTTATACCAATATCACCATCACCGATCTGATTATCAAGTGCGTTCAGTTCGTTGGCACAGCTTTCCATCTTAGTTGCCATGCTGCTTATAGCCCATCTCAAGACATCGGTTGTCAGCCCGTTATGCATATGTGCCAACCTTCCAGAAGGCACATTCACATGGAGCCATGAGCAGCCGCTCAAGTTCGTCGTCCAGTCGGCAGATCGTTAATGTCATACCTGCCATCTCCATTGACGTTGCGTAGTGTCCGACCAGCGGCATCACGATCCTGACACTTAGATTATCGAGCTTCTTCTTTATGTATCTGAATACAATGTATAGTTCCTCAGTCGGCGTCGCCCCAAGACTGTTTACCATGACTGAAACATTATCGCCTCTGGCAAGTGGAATGTCTTTGGTAATCAGATCGAACATCTCCTCTGCGATCTCATCAGCTTTCTTTAACTTGCCACGCCAGACGCCCGGCTCGCCGTGAATTCCCATGCCCATTTCCATTTCATCATCACCGATCTCGAATCCTGGCTTTCCGGCTTGAGGAATCGTGCACGGAGTTAACGCTATTCCGACTGAGCGGCATTGATCTGCTGTTTTCTGAGCTACCCGGGTTACCTCGTCTATTTTGGCATTTTCATCTGCTTTGGCTCCTGCTATTTTGAATGCGTAAACCAAGCCCCCCGTCCCACGCCTTTTCTCCTTCTCTTCCGGAGGTGCACTCACAACATCATCGGCAAGCAGGACGGTCGTGGATTCTATACCTTCCATCTCAAGCATCTCTCCTGCCATATCGAAATTCATGACGTCGCCACCATAGTTCCCGTATAGCCGGACTACACCCAAACCACTATTTGCCCGACGCATGGCTTCGGCTATCTGCTCTGTCGTAGGCGAACAGAATACGTCGCCAATGGCAGCCGCATCCAACAAACCCTTGCCAACATATCCGGTGAAAATTGGCAAGTGTCCCGAGCCCCCGCCAGTTACAATGCCCACTTTACCGGTAATGAGTGCTTCAGGTCGAACAATAACGCGACCCTGAGGTCCTACCTGCTGATAGTACTCCGGGTGCGCCACGCAAAGACCCTCCAACATCTCAGCGACATATTCTGCAGGGTCATTAATTATTTTTTTCATTGCATATCTCCTTGGTCTTTCATGCGTTGATGGCTAATATCGCAATCGGCTGCATGGCTCGCAGTATAATAATCCTAATATCTTTGCTTAATTACATTTTGCTTATGATTTTTCTTTTTTATGATTTCACGCCAGTCTTTAAATTTTTTCTATAATTGTATGTCAATAAAATAATTCCAATATAAGTGCGAGTTTATTGAAGTGAACGAGATATACCCCCCAAAAGTTATAATGAAGGATAGGATGATTAGCCGAATTTTCTTAACGCTACTATTTTTTCACCCTTTCCAGCAGTTTTTGAATGACATCTTTTGAGGTTATGCCCTCTGCTTCAGCTGCGAAGTTCAAGAGGATCCTGTGCTGGAGGATCGGTGTAGCAACAAACTCAATATCTTCCATAGATGGTACGGTTCTTCCATTCAATGCTGCACGTGTCTTTGATGCAAGAACAAGATACTGCGAGGCACGGGGACCAGCTCCCCAGTTGACCCAGTTTTTCACAAAATCCGGTGAGTCCTCATAATTGGGTCGGGAAGATCTGGCAAGATTCACAGCAGTTTCAAGAATGTGTTCGGGTACTGGTATTTTAAAGATAAATTTTTGCAGTTTTGTAATTTCTTTTCCGCTCACGATTTTTTGTATGGCTTCGAATTCTCTGCTTGTCGTGATCTCAGCGATCTGCTTTTCCTCTTCATAAGAAGGATAATCAATATCGATATGAAAGATGAATCTGTCGAGTTGGGCTTCGGGCAGAGGATAGGTGCCTTCCTGCTCAATAGGATTCTGTGTTGCCAGAACAAAAAAGGGTGGCGCAAGAGGGAAGGTGTGATTTCCTGCAGTAACATTTCTTTCCTGCATCGCCTCGAGAAGCGCGGATTGTGTTTTGGGTGGTGTTCTGTTTATCTCATCTGCGAGGATAATATTTGCAAAAATGGGACCCTTCACAAATTGGAATGCACGCTTGCCGGTTGTCTTATCTTCTGTGAGAATATCAGTGCCTGTAATATCAGAAGGCATGAGATCTGGTGTGAATTGTATTCTGCTGAATTTGAGGTCAAGAACCTGCGAAATGGTGCTGATGAGGAGTGTTTTTGCCAAGCCAGGCACACCGACTAAAAGGCAGTGTCCGTTCGCAAAAAGGGAAATGAGGAAATATTCAATTACTTTATCCTGCCCGACGATCACTTTATGGATCTCGTTTATAATTTTAGCTCTGGTTTCAGAGAGATTTTCTATTGTTTGTACATCGCTGTTTGAGACAATACTATCCATGAAATATCCTTTATTCAATAATTTGAGATAGATTGATAAGAGCTGTCTATTGATGTCAAGATTGAGATGGCTCAGGTTCGTTCCGCACTATTTCACACACCATTTTTCTGGATTATAAACTGAAGCCGGATCGCTATACGCTCTATGCTCTATGCTACACGCTCTACGGTTTAATTATTCCCAGCCAATCACCAAGCAGGAAGTTCAATCGTCCAATAAGCAGTGAGATACGCGACATTACTGTGTAACCAAAGGCAGCGCCGAAGCTTATCATAAGGAAATAGATACCCACACGGGCTGTTGTGCCGAAAGCTCCCTCGTGTTTCTTGCTGAAGAAGAAATAGATAATACCGGTCAGTGTTCCGATTATCAGAATGAGTTCGCCGATTATCTGAGCTGCATTGCCAGAGGCAAAAGGATTTATGATCGTTGCAGTAAGTTGATTCAATACATCGGATTGCAGGTAGCTCTTAAAGAAAAGTCCGGCAGTAGTTCCGACCACTACAGCAAGTGCGTATCGGCTTACCCAGTCGATTGAAGGGATCAATCTGCAAAGCATAAGGATACCGAGAAATGCAGGTATTAGGAGGAGAAAGTTATGAGCCAGATCCGTTGTGACAGGCACAAAGAGATTAGGTATCAGTATGTTGTAAATCGTATATATGAACCAATAGCCGGCAGAAATTCCGATAAATATCTGCTCGGCTATCTTATAAAAAGGATTATCCTTGTAGAGGAAGCTAAAAATTGCGAAAGTGAGAAAAACACCTATCCAAATTCCGATTCTATGCATTAAAATTTCCATTCATTCCTCCGAGCGCTATGCTTTCATTATATCTTGTTTCCGTGTGGCAAAATATCCAATATTACCGATCAGGATAAAAATAATTATAATGATATGGGCAACAGATTGAGCATCCATTCCTTTAGTTGCAAAACCTGGTTTGTTCACGAGTAATTCATATTCTGCAGCACCCTTCAAGCCACCGAGTAAGCCAACAAGTTGCTGCTGCTCATTCACATACGCAAGCATGATGGGTGCCTGTACTGCAGTTGTTCCGCCGCAGACCGGTTTGCCAAAAGTATCATGAGCGATCATGACCCACTGTTTTAATCCCGGATCACCTGCGGAAAGCGAGATCACACAGCCAAGTTTATCGAAATTCTTGATACCTTTCATAATTGGGAATTCATCGACAGGATTCCCACCTGCATCAGTAGGAAAAGTGCTTCGAAAATCCTTTGCCATGTGGTTGATAGTGACCATCCCACCTACTTTGTAACCGAGATTAATGAAGTCAATACCGTATTCAATATTTGGATATTCCGCACTCACTTTTTCGAATGCTTCATTGCACATCTGCACACCCATAGGCCAGAGAGCTATCGCAATTATACGTATCCGATTAGTGAATGCTTGTTCCATCAAAGCTATCGCCATTGGTTGTATCTCGGGTTTGGTTGAAGGACCATAATCAAAAGAAATGAGAATGCGTGTGCCGGGTTCTAATCCTTCAAGAAGGTCGTACACGCTTTGAACATTTTCGGTCACTTCAAGATTGAAGCCCAAAGTCCATATAAGAGGGAGTGCCACACCGATGAAGATGAGCACAAAAATAATTCTTCTGTCAATATGAAGGAATCTTTCAAAAATTTTCATTTTATTTACCCCCTAAATATGAACGTTCAATGCCAAGAATAATGCGTAGGGAGCTTCCGATCACACCCAATCCTGCACACATCAGAATTGCTCGCTGACCTGCTGTATTGGGGTATTTCATGATGAAAGAAGCGATATTCGGCAGATGCAAAAAACTGAGGGATTCAGGTATCCAGCCAGTCAACGAACTTCCGATCGTAGTCCTTCCCAGCATGACGAGAACTGCTGCGACAAGAAGTAAAGTGGATTCGGGACTACGAGCACGAAACGCCCTGTAAGATGCAGAAGCCATGAAGAATGCGAGCAAAGAAAACATCGTAGCAGATAGGTTCTCAAACATGTATTTGAAGATGTAATCAAAGGGTTTGTACCCGAAGAAATTTAGCATTTTGTCGCTGATTGGAATGAGTCCGGGTTGCTTCTGAGTTCCCCATAAAATACCGCAAATGACCATTATAGAAAAACTTACAAGAGCGATAATATAATAGGGCCAATTTGGAGCTTTGCGGGAAATTTTTATGATGTTCACTTTGAATAAGCTGAGCTGTCCAAGAATGATGGCAAAGCCGGAAATGATCAGGAACCATCCTTCCAAACTGGTTGAGAGAGTGCCGAAGGGTTTATGGGGTATAAATTCAGAAACAATTATAAGTGTACCAACAAAGAAGGTGATGAGCATTGGAATTTGTCTTCTCATGTGTCCTCTTTATATATTAGTGTGTTACCAAAAAGTCTTTTAGGAAATGTATGCCGAAAATTTCGAGCACAATACCAACAAGAAGTGTTATGATGATTATTGCTTTTCCCACATCCTGCCCCTTCAAACTTCCAAGCTGAGTTGGTTCATTTGAAAGATATGCAGATGCAGCGAAAAGCTCTTCACCGATCAAAGTATAGTCACACGCAGCGACAAAGAAAGGGATCTGAGAAGGCATGGCTGTGCCTGCTATCTGGATGGCTCCGCTTTCAAAGCCCGTTTCTGCGAGAATGAGTGATTCTGCGTAGAATGCCCCCAAATAGAAGGTTGCAGCTGGTTTCTCACGCAAGATTATGCCATCGACACCAGCTACATAACCGAACTGGTCATCGGTAAGATAGAATACAGAATCCGGTTTAAAGGCATCGGGTCTGCCGGCACGAAGGTAGGATTCTTTCACGATCTCTTTTGCTGTGGAAAGCACCATTGAACGGCACACCGGAACATGAATTGTTGAATCATATTGAGCAACCTTTTCAGCGAGGTGTCCCAAAATGTTTAAACCCGCAATTGTCTGCATATCATCGAGATCCATGATACCAGGTACAAAAAGAAGAGGTTTTCCCATTTCAGTAGCACGACCAACTGCTTCCTCAATGGTATCCAGTCCGCTTATCTTTCTGATGTAAAGCCGCTTTCCTTTTCGGGCAGAGAGGATGAAATAGATTATAGCGCAGCTAAGAAGTATTGTCATGATAAGCAGGGAAATCTTGTCTGTATTGAACCACTGAGCTTTGGCTATTGCAGAAGCAGTGTGGCTTTGCACTATGTCTCCATCCTCATTAAGGACTGAAAGTTTGTAATAATATTCCTGCCCGTCCTCGATATTTTCATCATCAACATATGTTTTAAGCAGTGGAGTGACCCTTGCGATTTCAATATATTCTTTTTTATTGATACTACGTGTGATGATCATTTCGGGAATTGATTCAGGTGCGATCCATTCCAATAAAATTGCTCCGCCGTCATCATTAGGGTTGTCTGCCGCAGTGAAGGTTATGTCCTGGGCA
>JACNJG010000143.1 GCA_014382685.1 Candidatus Cloacimonadota bacterium | reverse complement strand
GGGAAATAATCCTACATAATTGAAACTTGAGATATGTCGCAGAGCATGTCTTAAGTTGAAGGATAGCATCCGAATTACTTATCACAAGCTCTTCGACTTGTGACAAGGTAATTCTACATTTTCACTTTCGTGTTTTTCGTGACTTTCGTGGTGAAACCTTTTAGTTTCAGATATTCTCGTCAGGACTTTGCTTCTATCGCTTTTTTCGGACAGACATCAATACATATCCCGCACCGAATGCACTTCTCCTCATCGATCTTATGCACCTTTTTCACTTTCCCATCAATTGCACCGACAGGACATTTCTTAGCACAGATCGTGCACCCAATACAATTTTCTTCAATGATTATTGGCTGAGGACGAATTATAATTCTATCTTCAATTGCTTTTGTGGGGCACACTGTTGCACACAAACCGCAAGACACACATTTTTCATAATTAATAGTTGCGAGATTATTTTCAAGGGTTATCGCATTGACAGGGCATTTTTTCACACAAAGACCGCAGCCGATACAAGCAGTGTTGTTTCCGCAATTTGCTTTTGCATCCTTGCCTTTATCATGGGACATGCACTGAATATGAACTTTCTTGCTGATAGGTACGAGCTCAATAAGATCTCTCGGACACGCTTCCACACATTTTCCGCATCCCGTGCATTTGTCCTCATCAATAATTCGCATATTATTTTCGTCGATGGAGATCGCATCGAATGGGCACACGCGGTAGCAGTCATTATATCCGAGACAACCATATGTACATGCATTCTGCCCATTGGAAAGTAGTATTGCTGCCTGACATGTGGCAATGCCTTTATTTTCAAATTTAATTTTAGTGTTATCAATCCCACCACTTTGGCAATGGATGACCGCGATTTTTCTCTCTTTTTTGCTTGCTTTTGTTCCCATGATCTTTGCGATTTTCGCTGCAACATTATCGCCGCCGGGTGCGCATAAAGTGGGGTCAGCACCGGATACAACTAAAGCTTCTGCATAAGCAGCACAGCCAGGATAGCCACAAGCACCGCAATTTACGCCGGGAAGCACTTCTTCGATCTGCTCAATTTTAGGATCAATTTCAACATGAAATACCTTTGAAGCAAAAGAGAGTGCGATACCAAACAATATACCAAGAACACTTAAAACAATTATGGAAACCAATAACATGTGTGCTCCTTTTTAAAATTTCATTCCGGAAAATCCGAGAAAGGCAAGAGCCATACAACCCGCAACTATGAAGGATATAGGCATTCCCTTCATAGATTTGGGAACTTTACTGTATTCGAGGCGTTCACGAATTCCTGCCATGAGCACAAGCACAAGTGTGAAACCAACTCCTGCAGCAGCGCCATTTACAATGGACTCGATAAAGTTATAGTTTTCATTTATATTGAGAAGCGAAACGCCAAGCACTGCGCAGTTCGTAGTGATAAGAGGTAGATAAATACCGAGCGCTTTATAAAGTTCGGGTGCAGCTTTCTTGATGACCATCTCGACAAATTGGACAAGTACGGCAATACTGAGAATGAATGCGATAGTACGAAGAAAGGTCAGATCAATGCCAAAAATACTTGTTGCTTTATTGAGGAAAAACGTATATATAAGCCACGTAATTGTCGAAGCCATAGTCATCACAAAGATAACTGCCATACCCATGCCGAATGCGGAATCCATCTTCTTGGACACACCGATGTATGGACATAAGCCCAAAAAACGATGGATCACAAAGTTGTTCACAAAGATTGAACCGATTATTATTATAAAAAGTGTTGAGAAATCCATTAATGCTCCTTGCTCATCTATGCTTTAGATTTCTTCTTGTTCTGCAAAATACTTAATAAACCCATTAAAAGACCAATCGTAATAAAAGCTCCGGGAGGAAGAATAGCAGCGATCATCGGCTTGTAAGAAGCAGGAAGAATGCGAATATCTAATATTGTACCAACACCTAGAAATTCTCTTATAGAGGCAATTACAATAATTGCAAGCATGAAACCAACTCCCATTCCAAGTCCGTCCAGCATAGATTTGAACACCCCATTCTTACTGGCAAATGCTTCAGCTCTTCCAAGAATGATACAGTTCACCACAATGAGAGGTATGAAAATGCCGAGACTTTTATGAAGAGGTGGAACATATGCTTCCATAGCCATATCAACGATCGTTACAAAGGATGCGATCACCAAAATATAACAGGGAATACGGACTTTACTCGGAATAAAGTTTTTGAGGAGGGAAATAAAGATATTTGAACAAACGAGAACGAATGTTGCAGCAGCGCCCATTCCAATAGCATTCTGCACAGATGTACTCACTGCGAGAACGGGACATAATCCAAGCGCCATAACAAATACAGGATTTTCTTTTATGATACCTTTTGTAAATTCTTGAATTGCTTTCATTATTCTCCTCGCTATAGTCTGTCTTGCAGCTTTTGAAAAGCGTCACGAATTGCATTGGTGACTGCACGGGTGGTAATGGTTGCACCGGTAAGGGACTGGATATCACCACCGTCTTTATCGACATAGATATTATCAGGATTTTTACCTGTGAATTGTGCAGTAAAATCATCTTTTGTACAGTTTGCACCGAGCCCGGGAGTTTCTGCTTGTGATACCACAGTAATCGCACTTATCATAAGCTCGGGAGTAAGCCCGACGATAGTTTTTACATCGCTGCTGTACCCGTACTGCACACAGGAAAAAATATAACCCACAAGCGTGCTGTCTGCAGAGTAACCTTCATAATAAAGAACCTCACTGCTGTCTGAAACCGGTTTGAAGAATTCAGCATCTGGCAGAACCAGTCTGCGTGCAGCTTCTTCGGCTTTCAGTTTGTTCTCAGCAATGAGCGGTGCGGTTTGTTGATAAATAAAAGCAAGAATTGCACCAGAGATCACACAAATAATTAGCAAGACAAGCGTAGGACGAATAAAATCTTTCATACTATCCTCAAAAATATATGATTACTTATTGGATTTCTTTCGATACCCAAAGGTTTTTTGTGGGGTTAACTTATCAATAAGCGGCGTAGCGATGTTCATAATAAGAATGGAATAGGACACTCCTTCGGGATAACCTCCCCATGTACGGATCACAACTGTGAGCAAACCACATCCGATGCCGAATATAAGCCGCCCATTTTTTGTGACAGGAGAGGTGACCATATCCGTAGCCATAAAGAAAGCCCCAAGAATAAGACCGCCGGAGAAAATGTGGAAAAGGATAGGACCGGAAAACAGCCCGTCGATCCCGCCAACCATCCAGCTCAGGAAGGCAACAGTTCCGATATAACCGATGGGTATTCGCCATTCGATGTAATGTTTGTACACAAGAATAGCAGCTCCTAGTATAAGCGCTGCTGCCGATACTTCACCAATACAACCGCCGATGTTACCCCAGAAGAGCTCTTTGATGTAATCCAGAGACGAAAGCTGGTGAAAAATAGTTCTGGCAGAATCTCCGGCAGTTCCTGCTACAATATCTCCACGAATCTGTTGTGCTAAATTAAGAGGAGTGGCAGAGGTAATGAGATTTTGGAGTTGCGCATTTCCGCCCGTGATCAGAGTTTGCTTAAGACCAGAAACGGTTGCAACACCTGCATTAGCAAGCTTTGTTGCCCAGCCGGTTGTCATCTGAATAGGCCAGGATGCCATAAGGAAGGCACGACCAAGTAGCGCAGGATTTACAGGATTATAACCCAGACCACCAAAGATCTGCTTTCCAATAGTAATAGCGAAAATAGAACCCACAACAGGTATCCACCATGGAGTAAGAGGAGGAAGGTTGAAAGCGAGGAGCATTCCTGTAACTACGGCGCTGCCATCAGAGATCGTAATAGGTCTTTTTGTTAAAAATTGAACAAGAGCTTCTGTTCCCACAGCAGCAACCACTCCAAGAATGGTTATCAAGATCGATCTCCATCCAAAGAAAAGGTATGCGGCAATAAGAGCCGGCAGCAGAGCGATAACAACAGTCCACATCACCCTGCGAACATTTACCTGTTCGTGCAGGTGCGGAGAAGAAGAAACATTCACTAAATTCACGTTCAAAACCTCCGAAAACTATTTATCTTGGCGTTTAAGTTTATTAGCTTCGATTTTACCAATTTTGATCCATTGTACTAGCTGAATATGAGATGGGCACACATAACCGCAAGAACCGCATTCAATACAGTCAAGAATGCCTAATTTCATTGCTTCTTCGTATTGTCCGTTTTTCACCTTATCAGCAATGAAGCTTGGCAAAAGATTCATTGGGCATGCATCGACACAGCGTCCGCAACGCAAACATGTCGCTTCTGTCGTATCAACAACTTCTTTTTCACCCATGAATACAAAACCCGAAGTTGTTTTTGTTGCAGGAGCTTCCAGATCGGGAAGTGCAAAACCCATCATAGGACCGCCGGAAATTATTTTGGCGATGTCCTCAGAGGTTCCACCGCAGAATTCAAGCAGTTGAGAAAGTGGTGTTCCGATTGGCACTTTCAGATTTTTGGGCTCATTAACTATTGCTCCGCTTATTGTAGTAATCCTCTCAATAAGTGGCTTATGATAACGAAGTGCTTCATATATTGCAAACGCAGTTCCGACATTTTGGACAACAACTCCTACATCCATTGGGAGTCCACCGGCAGGCACTTTTCGTTTGGTAGCTGCAAAGATCAGTTGCTTTTCTGCACCCTGCGGGTAGCGAAGCTGACAGGATACAACATTAATGTTTTTGTGATCGCGAAGCATCTGTTTAAAAATTATGATTACATCTTTTTTGTTGAGTTCGATGCCAATATATCCACGCTTTGCACCCAGCACTTTCATTATGATGCGCAGACCCTCAATGATCTCTTCAGGATGTTCGAGCATAAGACGATGGTCGGAAGTGAGGTAGGGTTCGCACTCCACACCATTCAGAATGACTGTATCTATAGGACGGTTCTCAGGTGGGGAAAGCTTTACATGTGTAGGAAATCCAGCTCCGCCCATTCCGCAGATACCTGCTTCCTGAATACGTTCCTTCATCTTGTCACTGCTTAATGAGTAATAATTTTCGTCATCCTGGAGTTCTGATATCCAATCATACTTTCCGTCATTCTCGATCTCAATTGCATGTTGGATCGTACCGGTTGGATGTGGGTATGGTCCGATCTTTGTTACTTTGCCGGAAACAGGGCTGTGCATAGGAATAGAAACAAATCCGCCGGCTTCAGCGATCTTTTGTCCTTTTTTCACTTCATCACCAACTTTTACGATGGGAACAGCCGGACGTCCTATATGCTGAACTAACGGTATATATAGTTTTTCAGGTGTAGGAAATATCTCGATCGCTTTATGATTGGAGAAATGCTTATAGTCATGAGGATGGATGCCACCCTTAAAGGTTTTTGCACACATAATCAGTCCTTTGGAAATGTAAAATTCAAAATTATAAAATTCAAATTTAAAATGATCATTATTCAAAAATTGCTTTCACGAATTCTGTTGCATCAAAGTCCTTCAGATCGTCTATTTGTTCGCCAACTCCGATGGCTTTGATCGGTATCTGAAGACTGTCTTTGATGCCGAGAGCTACACCACCCTTAGCAGTGCCGTCAAGTTTCGTGAGTATAATGCCGTCGATCGGTATGGATTCGAGGAACTTCTTTGCCTGCTGAACACCATTTTGCCCTGTGGTAGCATCAACGACAAGCAGAACCTGATGAGGTGCATCAGATATGTGTTTCTGAATAGTCCGTTTTATCTTTTCAAGCTCTCGCATCAGATTTATTTTTGTATGAAGTCTGCCTGCAGTATCAATTAGTACGACATCATAGGACTGTGCTTTTGCAGACTGCATTGCGTTAAAAATGACAGATGAAGGATCAGAGCCGTATTCTTGTCCGATGATTGTCACACCAATTCTTTTTGCCCAAATCTCAAGTTGCTCGATTGCTGCGGCACGGAAAGTGTCACCTGCAACGAGAAGAACTTTTTTGCCATTATTTTTGAAACGCTGTGCACATTTGGCAATGGTCGTAGTTTTACCCACGCCGTTCACTCCTACAAAAAGCAAAACATAGGGCTTCTCATTGGGATTGAAATCAATGGCATCAACATCTTTGTATTCATCTTGAAGAATAGTAATAATGATATTTTCAAGGGCTTCATAAACCTGTTCGGTTTTAGATAATTTGTGAAGTCGTATTTGCTCTTCTAATCGTGAGATAATTTTGCCGGTTATTGTTACTCCGAGATCCGCCTGAATAAGGATGTCTTCAATATTTTCAATAAGCTCTTCATCAACCTTGCCGCTTAACTGAACGATCTCTGCGATACGCTTGATGAAAGAGTTATGTGTTTTTGCAAGTTTCTTCTTTAAACCGGTTAC
>JACNJG010000199.1 GCA_014382685.1 Candidatus Cloacimonadota bacterium | reverse complement strand
GCATGAAGTGAAACGATCTTTTTTGTGATAACATGGCTGAGCACAGCTCCGACAAATACATCAGAAACCCAGTGTTTGTTCTTATACACTCTTGAAAAAGCCGTACCTGCAGCGAGTGTGTAAGATATGATGCCGACAATAGGTTTGTCCGAAAATTCTTCAGCAAGGACAGTCGCCCAGCTAAAAGCAACCGCAGCATGTCCGGAAGGAAAAGCGATATTATGAGTAGAGAACGAAAGCCCATCCCAGATGTCGGGAGAATCTGAAGCTGAGGGACGGTGCCGGTGTGTTAGCATTTTTAATCCGGTAACGGTCACTCCCACAACTGCGAAACTTTCGAGCATCTCAAGAGAAATTCTCCGTGCATTTTCATCATTCGCAATGTGTCCGTAACAATATAATAACGCTTCTGCCGGAAGTACAAAATATCCATTGCCAAGGTAGTTAGTTGCATCGGTCAAAGAGGTGAGAAAATCTGTTTTATGCTCCTGCACGAAATCGTGCGTCTGCCGATCATAGGCATAGAGCAAAATAGCTGATCCCGTGAAGATGCCGGCTTTCAGCCAATCTCCTGCTTCCCAATGTAAAGGAGATTTGAATACTTCAATAGTATTATCGAAAGCATCAGAAACGAATTTCGGGTTTATATAATAGTCATGCTCTTGTGCTTGAAGCATGGGGGAGAGAAAAATGAGTGTCGAAAGAACTATTATGACTACATTTTTTTTCATAATTAAATGATCAGCATTGCATCGCCGTAACTGTAAAATCTGAGATTCTCATTAATAGCTGTTTTGTATGCTTCCATAATAAGGTCGTACCCGGCAAAAGCAGACACAAGCATTAAAAGGGTCGAACGCGGCAAATGAAAATTCGTTATCAATTTATCTACTATTTGAAAAGAATAACCAGGGTAAATAAAAATATCCGTATGCTTATTTCCGAAAACAATATGCCTGCCTTCTGCAAAACTTTCGAGCGTACGCACACTCGTAGTACCCACTGCGACAATGTTCTTTCCTTTTTCAATTGCACTATTTATTTTTTTTGATTCTGTTTTTGAGACGGTACAGTATTCAGTATGCATCGTATGATCTTCAATGTGCTCTACCATAACCGGTCTGAAAGTGTCAAGCCCGATTCGCAGATTAACTTTTACAGAGGAAATTCCATTTGATTCCAATGTGTTGAGTAATTGGGGTGTGAAGTGCAAACCAGCAGTTGGCGCTGCGACCGATCCCTGCTTGTCTGCAAAAACCGTTTGATAACGTTCAGCATCGAGTTCGGTTGCTTCTCGTTTGATGTATGGAGGAAGTGGAACTTTACCAATTGATTCAATGAGCTTGAAAAAATCTCCTTCATAAGAAAACCGAATAAGCCGCTCTCCTTTATCTCCCCATTCGATAATTTTGCCATGTAGCAGATCGCTTAGGATCATCTCCGAGCCGATCTTCAGACGCCGTCCGGGTTTCACAAGGCATTTCCATGTGTTGTCATCAATCTGTTCGAGAAGCAGGACTTCGATCTTGCCACCGGAAGGTTTTTTGCCAACAAGGCGCGCAGGAATGACCTTCGTCTCATTCACAACAAGAAGATCATTATCATCCAAATAGTTCAGTATATTTTTAAAGACATCGATCGAGATCGAGTTTTCTTTTCTGTTCACGATCATCAGTTTGGATTCTTCTCTCTTTTCCGAAGGGTATTGTGCGATCATTCCTTCCGGGAGGTCATAATTAAAATCAGATACAACAAACTTTTTCACAAGCTAATTATCCTTGATTAATCCAGTGTTTTCAGCATCTTTTAGTGACATAATAAAGTTTCCATATTTTATTTTTATGACCAGTTTTACCGGTATTTTGTATTCATCATCAGTAACCCAGATGTCCATCACTATAGTAGTTCTTTTCTGTGACACCTCAGGAATGATCGGAATGATCTTGAAGCATTCCTTTTCGCCGAAAATCGTATCCAGTATTTCTTTCTTCTCTACGAGCAGTTTTACAGGATGATTATCTCCATCGAGACTGATGTTCAGGTGCAGAGTATCACCCACGACAAGTTCTTGCAGGCGCACCCAGTAAATGATGGTGTACGTATCCTGAGGATCGACAAGAGAAGTGCTCTGTTTTTTTATTTGTCCACCCTTTTTGTAAGTTACATAATAGTAGGTCGTATCTTCCGGAAAGTAGTAATGAATGCGGTATTGTTTCCAGCTTCCTTCAGAAATGCGTTTGATGAATTTTCTGACAACAAATCGATCTTTATCCCAATATGATTCTGTTTCATCGCGGATCTTATACACAAGATCAAAGACCGGATTTGTTCTCGATAGTGTTTTGATAAGGTAGCAGGGATAATCCATAATTTCACCGCCATCTTCAAGAGACATTGTAAAAGTGCCGGCATTTACGATACCGAAGTTCGTACTGTAAATGAGCTTCTCGCCAATCTTAAAGGGTGATTTATTTTGACCGTGAAGTAAGCTGAAAGACAGCAATATTAATAAGAAAATTGGGATGAGTATTTTTATGATCTTCAAAATATATCTCCTCATTTTTTATGAGTTTATCTAAACCAGTTTGTAATATGATCTGTTATTTCCAGAGGACTGGATACTCTATTTGGATGCAGGGGCATAACGTTTATAAAATACCGACCATAATTTTTTGAAAAAATTCTTGAATCGAGAATAACAACAACGCCTTTGTCGGTTTTGTTTCGTATAAGTCTGCCAAATCCTTGCTTAAAATGGAGTAGAGAAATTGGGAGCGTATAATGAAGGAAGGAATTTTTGCCTTCTGCAGTGAGTTTGTCGAGATGTGCTTCCACAAGGGGTTCTGTCGGAACCAGGAAGGGGAGCCGGAACAGGACGAGTATTTCCAGAGATTTACCTTGAACATCGACCCCTTCCCAAAAGCTTTTTGTGCCGAGCAAGACGGAATTCTCATCATTGCGAAAGATGTCGAGGATGGTTGTTCTGGAACCGCTTTTCCCCTGTGCGAGTAAAGTCATCTCACTCTTTATTGTCGAAGTAGAAAGCTCTGTATATGCAGCATCGAGGTCTTTGTAAGAGGTAAAAAGAACAAGCGTTCCCTTTTTGTGTGCGCTGAGAATTTCCTCTACCAATGAAAGCGCCTGAGGTGTGAAGAAAGGGTCTTTGGGATTTGGAAGAAAGTCGGGAATGAGCACTTTCATCTGCTTGGGATAATCAAAAGGAGAGGATGCAATGTATTCCATAAGCCGGCTTTGCTCGACTTCTTCAAGACCGGTAAGATGCTTGTAGAATTTGAATTCCTGTCGTATCGCAAGGGTGGCGGAGGTTAGGATCGCGGTTTCAAGTCTATCCCAGAAATATTTAAAAAGTGGCTCTCTCACCTCGATGGGTGCACACACGATCGCCGAACGAGGCATAAAATCCGGTTTGAAGGAACTGTCCGATGTCTCCAGCCAGAATGCATAGTTCTCGAAATCCGGATTGAATATGTGCTCAAAGCAAACAATGAGTTCCACGATCTGATTGATGCAGCCCTCGAGATCAGACATGTTTTGATCGTATTTGGGAAAGGTCTGGGGTTTCACATCGAGAAGAGCGGTATGCAATCTGGTAAGTTTTTTGTTTATCTCAGAAAGCGCACTGGAGATGTCTTCGAGGGGCACTTGAACCGGCTTGAATATATCCAAATTTTTGAAACGAAGTTTCTTGTAACTTCCTCTTGTGAGTACGATCTGTGTCAGATATTGGAAGAAATCTTTGCCCTGAGACTCGATAGTATCTATTGGATCTTCGCATTCATCAAGAATGCTTTTATATGTTTTCTTTTTCTCCTCAGGCAATGTACTTTTTGTGAAACCGATCCGAAGGTTGTTTATGATACCGTATTGAAATTCTCCCTTAGTGAGAAGCTTGCGTGTGATATTAAGAAGATCCGGCATTGTGATGGAAAATCCGAAATATATAGCGGCAGCATTAGGGAGATTGTGCGCCTCATCGATCACGAGATTGGTGTAATTACCAAGTACGGAAAAATCATTTGTTGCATCTGAAAGAAGAAGTGCGTGATTGATAATAACGAGGTTGGCTTTTTCGGCATATTTACGGATCTTCATGACAAAGCAATCTGCGTGATAGGGACATTTCCTGCCGTGGCAAGAGGTACCATCCGACGCAACCTTCGACCACAACCCACTTTGATAAGGTCTGAAGGCGTGATTTTCTTCTACATCTCCGGTTTTGGTCATCGATGCCCAGATAATAAGATTGAGCAGGAATTTCATCTCATATTGCGTGAGATATCCGTTTATGTCGGAAAGTACATTATACCATTTTCTCATGCAGAGGTAGTTTGATCTGCCTTTCATAAGCACTGCAGAGAACGTGAGGTCTGTGGTTTCCTGAATTGCAGGAATATCTTTGAAAAAGAGCTGCTCCTGAAGGTTTTTTGTATTTGTCGAAATGATTATTCTCTGTTTGGAAAATTTTGAATAATAGATGGAAGGAATAAGATAAGCAAGGGATTTGCCGACGCCTGTCCCCGCTTCAATGAGAAGAATATTTCCTTCCTGATATGCTTCGGTAACCCAGGCAACCATATCGATCTGCCCTTTACGATATTCATACTTTCCGAAATTTTCTGCGAGTGAACCCCCTTCTTCAAAAAGCTGTAAAATTTTGTTTTCATCAATAACCGCACCGGGAGGTTCACCCTTCTCGATGTTTGAGATATAGTTCGGACTGGTGAAGAAGGGAATTTCCGGAACGCTCTGTGTTTGTCTTTGCAGATACATCTTTGTCAGATAGCCGAGTATCTTTTTTATATAATTCAGCATTGCATTTTGCTGAAATGCAAAGGATGCTATCTCCTCGACCTGCTTAACCAGCTTCAAGTCGATGTAGTTGATAATGAAATCTGTGATCGAGTAGAAAATTTCTCCGGTTGCCTGCGCATCATTCTGTGCCCTGTGTGACTGCTGATTGATGATGTCGAAATATTCCGCCACAGAGCCGAGGGCATGGGATTTCAGATGGGGGAGAAATATTCTGGAAAGATCCAATGTATCATAGTAGCTGTTTTTGAGTGGGGAAAGGTTGCACTTCTTCAGCGATTCATTCAGAAAGCCAAGGTCAAATCCTGCATTATGAAAACAGAGCGGAGTATTGCCTGTGAATTCAATAAAATCCTGCAACGCCATTTTAAGCGAAGGAGCATTCACAAGCTCTTTATCAGTAATATGTGTGAGCACTTTTATCGCATCGGGAAGAGGTCTGTTTATATGTATAAAAGATTGAAAGGAATCGACCTGTTCTCCATCTTTAAAATGGACGGCGCCGATCTCGATCAAATCCTCTTTTGAAGCATCCAGACCGGTGGTTTCAGTGTCCACTGCGATGAATTCAAAAGTAGGATATCCTTTGTCATTTTTTGCCATATTTTATTAACCTCGTGTGTGTAGAGAACCGAATATGGGTTGATCACGTCAAGCTAATTGTGATTTTTATCGTTCCTGAAAAGTTGCTTTATTAGTTGGATGATTTTTTGATTTTTTGTTGAATTCTCGGCGAGTAATTTATATGTAGAAGCATTGGCTTCTTTAGTTATTGCTTTACCAATTTAGGAATTGATAAAGAGAAACATCCTACTCTTTAACATCAGCAAGCAGTCTGCCCTATTCTTTTTACCAAGCCCCAGCTTGGTAAAGCATATCATTTCTCACAAAGTAATGAGCTAAAGCAAATTTTCCAATTTTTTCTGAATGGAGAAGAAATCCGAAGCATAGAAATCTGCTTTTTCGCAGATTTCGTCCTTATCTTTTAAAGAATAGTTATCTTCAATAGCATATACCTGCATGCCTGCATTTTTTGCTGCATTTACGCCGGCAATAACATCTTCAATAACAAGACATTCTTGCGGGTCAACATCGAGCTTTTCTGCCACTTTCAGAAAAATATCGGGATATGGCTTGCCACGCAGGTTTTCCTGTCCGTCAACCACAGCGTCGAAATAATGCCATACATCATGGGCTGATAAAACCTTCTCGGTAAGATGGTGGATGTTACTGGTGCCAACACCGAGTTTTATATTATGTGAACGCAGAAATTCAATAAATTCCTTTGCCCCTGGTTTGAGAGAAATATCATTTTCATAGTGCCATGCAACCATGTCCGTCCATTCATCCATGATCTCCTGTGCACTTTCAGGCAGATTAAATTTCTGTTTGAAATGTTCCGCAACTTCCACATAACTATTTCCGATCTCAATATCGTCAAAAAGATCATCGGGAACAGGTATATTTCGCTTCCCAAGAAATTCATGATCAACACGTGCCCATACCTCCATCGAGTCGATGAGCGTACCATCAAGGTCGAAGATAACTGCTTTGAATATCAT
>JACNJG010000090.1 GCA_014382685.1 Candidatus Cloacimonadota bacterium | reverse complement strand
TTTGTCGTTAGCCTAAAAGAGCAATAAACATGAGTAATGATATTTGGCCATTCGCTAATCCTCGCGTCTCGGGCATCAATGAGCATCATAAGCGCATTCAAACTTTTCTTGAATTGGCGCGTGACTCTAAAGATCCAAATACTATCTTTCGGCTTCACATAGCATGCATATATTTTGCCCGCGGAATAATAGAACTCATCTTCGAAGCTGCCGATAAAGAGCAAATATCCTCATCACGTGAACAACTGAAGGAAACGCTACCTGCTAAATTACGCTGGTATAATCTCATAGAAAGGATTAGAATTCATGATTTCCACAGATTCGGCATAATTCCGCCAAATCCAGATGTGAAGATATTTTTTCAAGGTGGCCCAATTAAGCTCAAAGCTAAGAATGGAACCGCAGCTTACAGCATAATGCCCAAAGGGCCTAAGATAGAAACCACTGGTGATTCGAGTGTCAAACAGCAGCGTCCTTTGATTACTGATGATGGTCGTTTCTTCGACGAAGATACTGAAACTATAGTCACATTAGAGAACATCCTTAAGGATTTCTTACTTGATGTCCCAAAAGTAATCAAAGAGTTTGAACAACAAAATGGCTAACCAGCGGCTTCAGTTGGACCACGCTACCGCTCGGCCACTGGGCCGCACCGTTAGACCGCGATTTTAAAATTTGAAGAATAAACCAAAAAAAATGGAGGAAAAAATGAAAAAGGTTTTATTTATTGTTTGGGTTGTATTTACACTTTTTACAATTAATTCTTTTGGGTTGGGTTCTCTAAAATATACACATGGCAATGTAAACATTAGAGCAGCAAGAAGTACATCATCAGATAAAATAGGAATGCTTAAAACAAATGAATGTGTAAAAGTTGATTTTTTAAAAAATAATTGGTATGCAATTTTCAAAGTTAACGAAACAAATAGAGATGAAAAAAATGCAATAGGTTATGTATATGCCCCCTTATTATTCTCTAATAAATTGATAGTATGTATGCAATATGATAAAATCATGAGAAGACTTTCAGATACATTTTTGATTGAATATAATCCATTATTAGATGGCACCCCAAGATATATTGGTCAAACTTCCGATAATGGTGTACAAATTGAGTTAATAGGCACTAAAAGTAATATTACTGAAGCTACATTAATTGTTTTTCTTTCACAGAGTGATTATTTAGCTACCCAAAGAACAGCAATATCAATTATTTTCCTTAATGATACAGTTCCTGGGATAAGTGCTGATTGGTTTGAAAAAACAACATTAGAAGCATCCGATAAACTAAACAGAGGTCTTAATCCAAATAAAACAGAATATATTGGGTATAGGAAAATAGAATTTAAAGTTGAATCTTTATTGGGCTGCTTTGTTATAAAGATAAAATAAGGCTGTCTCACCACCGCTTCACCTGACAGAAACGCAGACGGGATTTGGAACTTTCAGATTGGAAAGCCTATAAAAGTCAATCTGGTAATTTATAGTTTACCCTGTTAAATATCCCGATATATCGGGATGGAGTTCAGAATGCGTCACTTATGTGTTGTTTTCAACTCACACTTTGTTGCGAGTCAAGTCCAACTTATTTTTTTGGTTGTTCTGAACTCGAGGACTTCGTCTCTCAAGTCCAGTCCAACCCATTTCACATATTTTGTAAACAGATGGGAAAATACAGTCAAAACAAGTTTATTGCGTTGAAATTATTTGTAATGAGTCCATGATTTTCTTTGCAATTTTTTTACTGATTCCCGGCACTAAACAAAGCTCTTCCACAGTTGCTTCCCTTATTTTTTGAACCGAGCCGAAATAAGAAAGAAGAAGCATCTTCCTCTTTTCTCCAATACCATCGATTTTATCTAATTCCGAATAATGCGTCTTTTTATCACGCAATTTTTTATGATACGTAATAGCAAAACGATGTGCTTCATCTCGGATCTGCTGAAGCAACTTGAGAGCATAGGAAGTTTTAGGAATAATTATCGGCTCTTTTTTACCAGGTTCAAATACCTCTTCTAACCGCTTTGCAAGGGAAAAAAGCGAAATTGAAAATGTTGTTTTCTCCAATGCTTTCATAGCAGCAGAAAGCTGTCCTTTCCCTCCATCTATGAGGATCAAATCCGGCTGTTCAACATTCTTATCATCAATATGGCTCAGGTATCTCGTTACTGCTTCATTCATCATTTTATAATCATCGATACCTGGCACCATTTTTATCTTGAACCTGCGATACTGGCTCTTTTTGGGTTTCCCGTTAAAAAAGAACACCATCGATGCAACTGCTTCTTTCCCAAAAAGATTGGACACATCAAACGCAGCGATCTTTCTTGGAAGTCTATCAAGATGAAGCTTCTCTTTGAGTTCCTTTACTGCAAAAACAGTCCTCTGCGAGGATTTTATATGAGCCAGCTTTTTTTCTTCGACGAGCAAAAAGGCATTATGCTTTGCCATGTCCACGAGTTTTTTCTTATCACCTCGCTGGGGAATGAAAATTTTGGATTTCAATAATTCCTGAATAAGCACACTGTCTTCCGGCTCCTGCTGCATCATAAGTATCGGGGGAATATCTTCTCGATAATTATAATAGTGTGTGATAAAGCGCGAGAGAATGAGAGCCGGAGTTTCCTGCTGCGTATTTTCAAGAAAATAGTGCTCCTTTTTTATGAGCTTCCCATCACGGATTTTTAAGATCACACTGCAGCACTCCGCTTCATATCGTGCTATCCCGATCACATCGACATCCGCAAGGGATCGATTGTTCATGATCTGCTTCCTCGTCACATGAGTGATTCCCAGAATCCGGTCGCGGTACTGAGATGCCTTTTCGTATTGCCGGCTTTCGGATGCTCTCTCCATTTGTGATCTTAACTGAGAAATTATAGTATCTGTTTTCCCCTTTAAGAACAGTATCACCTGATCGATCCTCTCACGATATTCTTCATAAGAGATATTTCCGATACAGGGAGCATCACATTTATTGATCTGAAAGTTCAGGCATGCACGATCCTCTTTTCCATCCTTTTTTACTTCTTTCGGAATGAATTTGTTACATGTCCTTAATTTGAAAATTTTCTCAAGAAGTATCAGCGTATTACGAACTGAATGAGATTCTGTATAAGGACCGAAATATTTTGAGCCGTCACGAGCAAGAGTTCTTGTTACAATTACACGCGGGAACGCTTCTTTTATGGTGACTTTCAGATATGGATAGCGCTTATCATCCTTTAATGAAATATTGAATTTAGGACGGTGCTTTTTGATGAGCGTATCTTCGAGAATGAGTGCATCGAGTTCACTGCGGGTTACGATATAATCAAGATCGGCAATTCTGCTCACCAGCACTTCTGTACGGGGCAGGTCAAAACTTTTTCTGTTAAAATAAGATGAAACCCTTTTTTTAAGATCCTTTGCTTTGCCCACATAAATGATCGTGCCTTTTTGACTTTTCATCAAATACACACCTGGATTATGAGGGATCAGCTTAAGTTTTTCCTGAATCGTCGGTTTCATTTATTTTTTCTTAAAGATAGATTGTTTGATTTTCTGCAGATCAGTAACTTTGAGCAGCTTTAATCCATACATGTAGATTATAAAGCTCACAACAAATATGATGAGTAGTTTTATAAGAATATAAATCCTAATAGCAGCAAAATATTGCAACGAAAGTATATTCAAATAATAAGCAACCAAGCCGACAATTGCCGACAGCACTACAACCTTAAGAAATGTAATGCTGATCTTCCTGAAAGAGATGCGCCCGATCTTAACCTGAAGAGTGAAAAAGAGAATGGTTGCCTGCAGTGTCGCAGCAATAGAAGTTGCCAGGGCAAGTCCTCTGAGCTGAAGCAAACGCATTAAGATGAGATTGAGAATAATATTACACACTACAGCGATCCCTGCGATGATCATCGGGGTTTTTGTGTTTTTCAAAGCAAAAAAAGCGGATGCAAAAATCTTCACCGAACTGTGCGAGATCAATCCGATCGAATAAAATGCAAGAGCGGAATAGGTCATGATAAGTGCTTTTTGGTCAAAGGCGCCATGCAGATACACAAGCGAGATCGCATCTTTGCCAACCACAATTATTAGTACGATGATAGGCATCATTATTATCATGATCATCCGGAATGCTTCCTGAATGGATTGGATGAGTTCGTTCGGCTTTTTATGAGCAGTCTGACGGGAAAACATAGGCAGAAGTGCGGCGCCTATAGCAACTCCGAAAACTCCAAGAGGAAGCTGCATAAGTCGGTTCCCATACTGCAATGCCGCAACACTTCCCGTGATAAGAAGGGATGCAAGCAAAGTATCCACCACAACGTTCACCTCACGAATACCAAGACTTATTACGCCGGGTATCATTCTGTTCCAGACTCCCTTTAATTCCTTCTGTTTAAGATTTATTTTAAACCTAAAAGTATAGCCAATCGTTTTGAGAAGATGGACATTTACAAAAAGCTGAAACACACCGCCGAGAATAACACCTCCGGAAAAGAGATACGCTCGATATATAATATTTGTAGGAGTGAAAAATGAAACAAAAAGTATAGGCAGAATAATGCCGAGATTCAGCATTAAAGGAGAAAGTGAGGGGAAGAAAAATATCTTGTGCGCATTGAGAATCGCAATGATGCTTGATGTGAGCCCGATCAAAAAGAGATAAGGAAAGAGAACTCTCGTAAGATGGATAGTCAGCTCTTGAACTTCAACGCTAAAGCCCGGCGCCATGATCCGAATAATATATGGTGCTAACAGCAATCCAAGAAGTACCAATCCTACGAGAATAAGTATTAAAATAGACAGGAGATTCGCTACAAAGGCGATAGCTTCTTCTTTTGAGCGTGTCTCTTTTATTTCTGTATAGGTTGGGATAAATGCAGCAGCGAGAGAACCTTCCCCAAATAAACCCCGAAGCATATTTGGAATAACAAAAGCCACTCCGAAGCTGTCTGCTATGGCTGTCACACCGAGAAAGTGTGTGAGAAAAATATCCCGGATCAGCCCAGAAATTCTGCTGAGAAATGTTCCGCTGGAAATCTTTCCCACGTCTTGCGTGAGGTTCTCTTTACTTCTGCTCATACTTTCTTACAATTTAAAAAAAGTGCCTTTCTTGTCTTGATATTCTTGCGGTGTGAGCTCTTTTGTCATTTCTTTACCATCTCGAATTATCTCAATTTCTAATATCTCACCGATTCTAATATCCGATACTGCAATTTCTGCATCATTGACAATTTTTATTATTTGTCCGTCAATAGTTATGATTATATCCCCTCTTTTAAGACCGGCATCATCAGCTGGACCGTCTTCATCGATATACGAAACAATAACCCCATCTGATGAATCGAGACCCAAACTGCTTGCAAGAGAAGGCGTAATATCCTGCACCTTGAAGCCGAACCAGATTGGTCTTATACCTCCGTACTTTATGATCTCCTGCACAATATTTTTAACTCTGTTTGATGGGATCGCAAAGCCCATTCCAAGACTACCTCCACTCTTCGAGAAAATGAAGGTATTTATTCCGATGATCTCTCCGTTAATATTTACAAGGGGTCCGCCGCTGTTGCCAGGATTGATCGCAGCGTCTGTCTGGATCATTTTTTTATAAATTCGGTCTTCATTACTTCGGAAATTTCTGTTCATTGCAGACACCACACCGACTGTGACTGTAGGTTCTGAATCCTTAATAAGATAGCCAAATGGATTTCCAAGGGCAATTGTCCATTCTCCTATGATAATGCTATCTGAATCTCCAAGAAAGGCATGTGGTAACTTTGTGCCGATATCCTTTAATTTGATCACAGCTATATCATTTACATCGTCACTGCCGATGAGTTCGGCTTCAAAGCTTCTGCCGTCGGACAGGAAAACTTTTATTTCTGTGGCATTTTGTACAACATGGCTGTTTGTTATGGCATAGCCGTCAGCGCTGATAATGACTCCTGAACCAAGATTCTGTACTTCCCGTTTATAGGTACGAGGTAAAAATCCTCTATAGAAATCAAAGAAGAAGGAATTGAAAGGACTTGTCTGCACAATTTCGGTTCGGATTACATTTACACTTACGACAGCGGGTTTTACTTTTTCTATTGCATTGGTGATCCCCGTTCGCCGTGAGAGAGTTACATCCTCATTCTTCTGCGATCTTTCCCCGAAATCAAGGGTATCCCGGAGTGCATAGTTTTGTTCGTGCGGTTGAGAAACTTCAACCATCTCATTTCTGGATGATCCATCTTTATGAATATCATTGATCTTGAGTATCGCAAAATTGATACTCAAGAGTATGATTATCAGCAGAAACAGCTTTTTCAAATCCATTGAACCTCCGTACAAAGTAGCTTATTGGGTAAAATTTTGTTCAAGTTTTTTAGAAGATTCTTATGTTGAGAAATAGATTTATCGGTACAAAAATGTCAAATGTTACAAAAGTTAGTAAATTCTCAATAATTTATAGATTGCGTGTAAAAAACCTTGCGA
>JACNJG010000139.1 GCA_014382685.1 Candidatus Cloacimonadota bacterium | reverse complement strand
AAAAATTTACAGACACATGTAGCATCATAGAGTGGAAAATTGAGAACAGACAATTTCTCAATTTTCTATTAAACCTCTTATTTCCCATAAAAACTGGATTCCCGATCCCCAATCCGTCAGCAGACGGAGGACGCACGGGAATGACACCTTGTATTGTTTTTTGGAGTAGCAGATTTAGCAGACTGGACTTCACGCGACAAAGGAGAGTGGAGTTCAGAATGCAATCAAAAAAATCAATATTTATATCGGTGTGCTATTAATTTAACAAATTTGAAAAGAGGAGAAAAACTCTCAATATTGAAGCTGATTTTGGATAACATGCTTTTTATCCAGCAGCCATCTGCCCATTCTCTTTATCTCCCTGATCCTTCCGGCTTTGTAATTTTCATACTCATAGTCGGAATAGAGAAACCGCCTAAGGTTATTCATCGCTGACTTGGGTAGTTCATTAATGATCAAACTCAGGAGATAAAAGGGATAATGAAATTTTACGAGATTGTGTTTCAATGACCGCAGATCGTTAATTTTCCCATACATATTATTTTTCAGGAAATTCAAATCTTCAGAAGAGAGATATTGTGTGCGAATATTAGCATGTGAGAGATCGTAAAAACAGAAATCATCGGGATTAGTTAACAGTCCTTTATTAATGATCTTCTCCCGTACTTCGGTATTCAGGAATGGCGTCAGCAGCATGAATAATGGCACATCGATCCTGTTTTGTTTTGCAAACTCGCAATGATCCCACAAGGTTTCCTGTGTGTCTTCGGGATTGCCAAGAATAAATCCTCCAACTACAATGAGATTGTTTTTGCGAAGCAGCTCTATCGCATAAGATGTCTGATCGAGTACACGCCTGTCTTTAGAAAGGAACTCTACATTTGCTTTTTTTATGTTCTCAATTCCAAGAAATGCTATTTTAAATCCAGCCCGTGCCATGAGTTCGATAAGTTTTGGATCCCGGGCAACGCCTGCCACGCTTGCCTGAATAGTATAATCGATGTGATTCAAGCCGTTTTTGATAATTTGTTCGCACAACTCTTCAAGATGAGCGGGATTAACAAAGATATTATCGTCAATAAAGAAAATCGCCTTTGCTCCATTATGAGAAGCCCGTTTTATATCCTCGATAACACGCTCGACCGGATACTTGCGGAAGGTTCTTCCATACATTTGTGGCATACAGCAGAAATCACAGCTCATCGTGCAGCCCCTCGATGCTTCGACTACATCGGCTTTTTTACCAAAAATGGAGTAGTGCTTCGTAATTCTTGATGAGCGATCAGGCAGTTTTATGTTTTCGAGATCGAGAATGGGCTGCCTGGGATTATGGACAAAATATCCTTTTGCTTTATATGATAGATTCAGTATTTCTGTTAAGTCATCGTTACCGGAAAGTGCTTGTATCAGTCTTTCAAATGCAATCTCTCCCTCACCTCGAATGAGAAAATCAATATATTGCTTTTCCTTCGATTTTGAGATGAGCTCATAAGCCAGCGTGGGATGGTAACCGCCAAAAACAATGATAATTTCTTTTTTGAACTGTTTCACTATCTTCGCGATCTGTACTGCTGTTTCATATTGAAAGCTCATGCAGGTCATTCCCACAATATGTGGTTGAAATTCCTTGAGCACTTTATGAATATAATTCCTGAGATTGTGCTGCACCATAAGGAGGTCTGCAATTACTACTTTTTCCACATATGCTGCATCCAGATTCCCTGATAGAGACGAAAGCCCCAGCGAAGGAACACGCATTCCTTTATAAAATCCAACTGTGTAGTTGGGCATAGAGAGAAGCAAAATCCTCTTTTTCATATTGATCCAGTTCAGTTGGAAAATTATTTAAATAACTTTTTTTTGACAACTTTTTTATATTATTTTTTTTGGATTACATCATGAAATCTAAACCAAAATTCGCAGTTGATAAAATGCTTGGGAGGTTGGCAAAGTGGCTTCGCCTTCTCGGTTATGATACTTTTTATAGAAATAAGATCAGACCAATTACACTGCTCAGTATTGCCCAGAGTGAAGACCGCATTATTGTCACGAGAAATCATTATTTCCTAAAACATCCCTTTCCTGTGCAGATAATCTTTCTCATAACAGATACTCTGGAGCAGCAGCTTTCCGAAATCCATAAAACATATCCGCTTGACACAAATAAGGTATTCTCGCGCTGCACGATCTGTAATAGCATCACCACCGCTATCGAAAAAGAATATTTGAAAAAGCTCGTGCCCGAATATGTGTTTTCTACACAGGAACATTTCCACCAGTGCATTCGTTGCGGAAAGATATACTGGCAAGGCACTCATCTGCAAAAAGCTCAATTATTTTTTAAAAAAATCGGGCTGTAAAAATGATATACAAGAAAAGCAGCTTTATAAAATTTGACACTGCAAAGCGAGGTCATAAATTTTGTGACAATACAAAATGTATTAAACGGAGTTCATATAAATGAAAAAAGATATTCATCCAAAGTATCAAAAATGCGTGGTGAAATGTGCCTGCGGAAACACCTTTGAGACCAGAGATACCATGCCGGAAATCCACGTGGAAATCTGCTCGGAATGCCATCCATTCTATACTGGTAAAAAGAAATTAATGGATAGCGCAGGACGTATCGAAAAGTTCAGAAAAAAATATAGCAAATTCCAGACAAAGAAAGAAGAAAAAGAGCAATAGCATTTCTCCAAAGGGGAGTTTTACACACCTTGAACCCACCATATTTTAAGATTAAGTAGAACACTTTTGCCAAAAAATTTAAGCTTATGAAAAAAAAACCGGAAATAGCTGTGGGCGGTCAGGCAGTTATCGAGGGCGTCATGATGCGAGGTCCTCAACATATTGCCACTGCTCTACGAAAAAAAGACGGACACATCGTTCTAAAAAAAGATGAGTTCGTTTCCAAGACCAAGACAAATAAATTTCTTGGACTGCCTATCATACGAGGATTTGTCTCTCTTATTGAAATGCTCTCCATCGGCATCAAAACACTAAATTTTTCTGCTGAAGAAGCAATAAAGGATGAGGAAGAGGATAAACCGAACAAGAAGAAAAAGAGCGTTTTTCTTGATAAACTTTATACTGCTTTTTCCTACATTTTTGCATTCGGACTCGCCTTTCTCCTTTTCGTGTTCCTTCCCTACCGCATTGCATACTGGTTAAATATTGAGAAAACAAGCATCCTCTTCAACCTGATTGCAGGATGTATCAGGATAGTTTTCTTTGTTGTGTATATTTATCTCATCAGTTTCCTTAAAGATGTTCGTCGATTATTCCAGTATCACGGTGCAGAACATAAATCTGTGTTTGCCTATGAAGGGAATCCGGATTTCACTCTTGAGGATACTAAAAAGTATAGAACCTTCCATCCGCGCTGCGGAACAAGTTTCATGCTGATCGTAATGGTCATTGCAATACTTGTATTCTCGATTGTCGATACGATCCTCGCACTCATACTTGGGTATGCAATTCCTCTTGGAATTCGAATAGTTGTACATCTGCTGTTGCTCCCATTTGTTTCGGGAATTTCTTATGAGATATTGAGATTTTCCGGTAAGAATATCAATCACTGGCTTGTTAGAGGATTTTCTGCTCCAGGTCTGGCTTTGCAGAGAATTACTACTCAGGAACCGGACAACCAGCAGCTTGAGGTTGCGATCTGTGCATTGCACGCAGCTCTCGATCTGCCAATAACATATCCAAATGTTGAAATTTTAAATGATAACGAATCTGCTGAATAAAGTAACCGTGCTCCGGCAGGAATACTCAGATCTGGAAAAACAGCTTGCTGACCCTGCTATCATTACCCAGCTTGATCGATATAAGAAAATTGCTGCTCGCTACAAGGAAATATCCGAAATACTGCAATGTGCGGGAGAGCTTAATAAAAACATCGAAGCGTTGAACGAGAACAAAGAATCGCTGAAGCATGAAGATGAAGAGGAGCTTGTCCTTCTTATAGAAGAAGAAAATGCAAATCTGGAAAGTAATGTCGAAAACCTCACACAGAAGCTGAAAACAATGCTCATTCCGAAGGATGAAAATGATGAAAAAATCGCTATCATGGAAATCCGAGCAGGCACAGGTGGAGATGAAGCAGCACTTTTTGTAGCTGACCTTTATAGAATGTACACGCACTTCATTGAGAACAAGGGCTGGAAGATAGACATCATGAATTCCAACCCAACGGGCATGGGCGGCTTGAAGGAAATTTCCTTTGAAGTTCAGGGCAAGAATGCTTACGGCACTCTAAAATTTGAAAGCGGAGTGCATCGGGTTCAGCGTGTGCCCGAAACAGAATCCTCAGGAAGAATACACACTTCTGCAGCTTCTGTGGTTGTACTGGCTGAGGCAGAAGAGATCGATTTTAATATTGATGAAAATGATCTCAAGATCGATGTGTACCGCTCATCCGGTCCAGGCGGGCAAAGTGTTAATACAACAGATTCAGCAGTAAGAATTACTCATGTTCCCACCGGTACAGTCGTAACCTGTCAGGATGAGAAATCACAACTGAAAAATAAGCACAAAGCGATGAAAGTGCTCCGCTCCCGATTGCTTGACCAGGAAATTCAGAAACAGCAGCAATCCATTGCAAGGCAACGCAGATCGATGGTCGGCACAGGTGACAGAAGTGCAAAAATTCGCACTTATAATTACCCTCAATCACGCATTACCGATCATAGGATCAACTATACTTCTCATAATTTAGAATCATTTATGGATGGAAATATTGACGAACTCATCGACGCTCTGCATATTGCCATGCAGGAAGAGATGTTATGCAATGAATAACATCATTCTTGAATAGAACATAAATGATAAGCATTATTATTATTGCAATATTTTTTGTTGGATCTGCCTTTTTTTCCGGCAGTGAAATCGGTCTTGTATCACTAGACAAGCACAGATTGAAACACGAATCTACAAAGAACAAAAGCAAAAAACGGCTCTACGATTTCATAACAAACCCTGATAAAGTGCTGGGCACTACCCTTATTGGTAATAATATATCGCTGATCATTGTTTCATCTGTCTTCACTGCCTTCATGATCAAATTGGATGTTATGTCTGAAACCCTTGCAGCACTACTTCTTGCCAGTATGCTTCTTTTATTCGCTGAGATCATTCCCAAAATACTTATCAGAAATACATGCAATATCTCAATTCCAAAAATGTTCTTTCTGATACGATTCTTCTCATTCCTATTTCACCCGATGATCTGGGTGCTGAGCAAGATCAATAACGCTTTCTTTAAACTTATTAAGACCGACAAAAAAAGCAGTACTCACCTTTTTACAAAGGATGATCTTTCCTATCTTCTTGGAGAAGCTGAAAAAGGTGGTCATGTCAAAAAAGATGAACACGATCTTATTGAAGAAGTGCTGGATTTCCGTGATCTGACAGTAAAAAATATTATGATCCCACGTACCAACATTATTGGCGTCAAAGCAGATACTCCTATCAAAGATGTGATCAGCTTGATGAAGGAAGTCGGATTTACCCGTTTCCCTGTTTATTCAGTAGATATCGATCATATCGACGGAATGCTTATCATTCACGATCTTCTGGAATTAGAAGACCTCTCATTACCCGCAAATAAATTCATCAGGGATGCCTATTTTGTTCCTGAGATCATGAAAGCAACTACATTACTTAAAAAAATGCAGCAGAATAAAACCCCTATCGCTGTTGTTGTGGATGAATACGGCGGCACTGCGGGTATTATTTCTATAGAAGATCTCCTCGAGGAACTTGTTGGCGAGATCGAGGACGAATATGACGCCCAGGAAAGTGACATCAGCAAGGTGAATAATACAACCCTTCTCGTTAATGGTGAGGTTGAGATCGAGCGCTTAATTGAAGATCATCATATCGATCTTGAAGAAGGTGATTATGAAACCCTTGCAGGTATGCTTATAGAAAAGTTTGAGCGAATTCCACGATACAATGAAACATTAATAATTAAGAATTATGAGTTCACTATTAAACAGGTTACCGCTAAAAAGATAGAGAAAGTATTGGTAAAAATTCTTCCTCAGCAGGAAGTATCAGACTAACTTTCTTCCTCTCCCGAACAGTCTTCAGAAATTTTCTTTTTCATTTTGAGTTTGGGAAAATACTTCTTTTTTAACTTATCGACAAGTTCGTTTAACTTTTTATTATCTATCAATCCCAGCCCTACTGCGATCAAAAGGATTCCCTGTAAAAATGGAGTGAATAATCCTATAATACCGAGCCCAAGAAGTGAGTAACCGACGATCTTTTTAAATGGAGTTTTGGCTTTCACTATTAGACAGCAGTGACGTTTTTAACTTCAGGAATTTTATCTTTGAGCTGCTTTTCAATGCTGTACTTCAGTGTCATCTGCGAAAAAGGACATCCTCTGCATGACCCTTGAAGTTCGACCTTGACCTCACCATCGTCGGTAACTTCAATTAATTTTACATCCCCGCCGTCACCCATTAATGCGGGTCGTATCTTTTCTAATTCTTGTGATACTTTTTCTTTTAGTTCCATATTATCCTCAGCAATTTTTTATATATAACCTACACGTTTTTTCATAATGTCAAAACTATATTTTTCTCGGGTCAGTGATCATACCTTT
>JACNJG010000191.1 GCA_014382685.1 Candidatus Cloacimonadota bacterium | reverse complement strand
TTGTTTATTAGGAGCATCTATGGAATATCCATTCAGAGAGATCGAAGCAAAGTGGCAAAAAGTTTGGGAAGATAACCGAACATTCTATGTTGATATGGAGGATCCACGAGAGAAATTTTATCTATTATCAATGTTTCCATACCCTTCCGGAGTGCTGCATATGGGACATATTTCCAATTATTCAATTGCCGATGCCATAGCACGTTATAAGATCATGAATGGATATAAAGTATTCCAGCCAATGGGATATGACAGCTTTGGTATGCCTGCCGAGAACTTCGCAATTGAGCACAATTCTCATCCTGAAATAACAACCCATGAGAATATCGATAAAATGCGCAAGCAGTTCAAGCTGGTTGGCTTCGGCTATGATTGGGATAGAGAGGTAATAACCTGCGATGCTGATTATTATATGTGGAACCAGTGGTTATTCCTGAAAATGTTCGAGATGGGACTTGTTTATAAGAAATTTTCTTATGTGAACTGGTGCCCGAGCTGCCAGACCGTACTTGCAAACGAACAGTCCGAAGGCGGTGTCTGCTGGCGATGTAATTCCAGTGTCGAGCAAAAGGAGATCGAGCAGTGGTTCATTAAAATTACTGACTATGCAGAAGAGCTTCTTGACCATTCGAAACTGAATAACTGGCCCCAGCGTGTCATCACAATGCAGAAAAACTGGATCGGTAAAAGTTTTGGTACTCAGATAATTTTCAAAACGGACGAGAATGGCATTGAAATTCCTGTTTTCACCACCCGCCCCGATACAATATTCGGCTGCACCTATATGGTCCTAGCTGCAGAGCATCCGCTTGTTGAGACATTTTTGTTAGATAATCCCCGCGAAAAAGAAATAAAGGATTTCATAAATAAAATACTCAATGAAGATAAGATAGATCGAACTGCAGAAGACACCGAGAAAATCGGCATGTTCACTGGCAAATATGCTGTCAATCCGGTCAATAACGAAAAGATACCGATCTGGATAGCGAACTATGTTGTCATGGATTACGGAACCGGTGCAGTGATGTGTGTGCCGGCTCACGACCAGCGAGACTTTGAATTTGCACAGAAATACAAACTGCCAATCCGCATTGTGATCCAAAATCCTGAAAAAACACTCGAACTGAGCTCGATGAAAGAAGCGTATGTTGATGATGGAATACTGGTTAATTCCAAACCTTTTGATGAGATGAACAACCGCAAAGCTATTGATGAGATCACCGAATGGATGGAAGAGAAAGGATATGGCTATAAAACCGTGAACTATAGGTTGAGAGATTGGGGCATCTCGCGGCAGCGTTACTGGGGAACTCCTATCCCAATTGTGTATTGTGATGAATGCGGAGCAGTTCCTGTTCCGGAAGATGATCTTCCTGTTCGTCTTCCTAAAAATGTTGCGGTTGGAAAAACACGCAAGAATCCGCTTTTGTCCGTACCGGAATTTCTGAATACGACTTGCCCAAAATGCGGAGGACCTGCTCAAAGAGAAACCGATACGATGGATACATTCTTTGATTCATCATGGTATTATGCCCGTTTCTGTGATGCGAACAATAATAATGTTCCTTTTGAGAAAGAAAAGGCGGATTACTGGCTGCCTGTCGATCAATATATCGGCGGAATAGAACATGCTTGTATGCATCTTCTATATGCGCGGTTCTTCCATAAATTCATGCGGGATATCGGACTTGTTACAACAGATGAACCCTTCACTAATTTGCTCACACAGGGCATGGTCACAAAAGACGGTGCGAAGATGTCAAAGTCAAAAGGAAATACTGTCGATCCGCAGGAATATATTGATAGATTCGGCTCTGATACACTGCGCGTTTTCATGCTGTTTGCGTCTCCGCCGGAAAAGGATGTTGAGTGGAACGATGAAGGCGTAAAGGGCGCTTTCCGTTTCTTGAACCGGGTGTGGACGCTTGTCACAGAAAAGCAGACTTTCCTAAAAAGTCTTCCAAACAGCTATAAAGAAAATGCCCAATTTCCGGCAGATGCAAAAAATTTGCGCTTCAGCACGCATTATACGATAAAGAAAGTGACGGAAGATATTGAGGAGAGAATGCAGTTCAACACTGCGATTGCTGCGATCATGGAACACCTGAACAATATCTCTGCCTTTAAGTGTAATAACAAAAGTGAGCAGATCGTTCAAGCTGTCTTTTTTGAAGCTGTTGCAGCACTGCCGAAATTACTTCAGCCCTTTGCGCCACACCTTTCTGAAGAGATATGGTCAATGCTCGGAAATCAGACATCGATTCTGGAAACGCCATGGATACAGTATAATGAAAAATTTTTGGTGCAGGATCAAGTGACCTATGTTATACAGATAAACGGGAAACTGCGCAGTAAGATAGTGGTCGATCTTGATACTCCCCAGCAAGAGGTCGAGAAGAAAGCCCTTGCCGACGAGAAAATTATGAAATATACTGAAGGAAAAAAGATCGTAAAAGTAATCATCGTTCCTAAGAAATTAGTGAATATCGTGGTAAAATAACAGATTGATACTAAAAAAAAAATCTCTCGGGCAGCATTTTCTCATCGATGATAATATCGCAAGGAAAATTGTAAAAATTGCGGATGTTAATCAGGATGATATTGTTTGGGAGATAGGACCTGGCAGCGGAGTTCTTACTAAAATTCTTGTCGAAAAATGCAAACGGTTACTCGCTTTTGAAATCGACAATGAGTGGTTCGGTCATCTTCAGTCCCAATACAAACAGACCAATCTTACTTTAATTAATGCCGATATACTTCAGGTTGATTTTGCTGAATATTTTGATGGTGAAAAAGTAAAGATCGTTGCCAATTTGCCGTATCAGATCACATCACCCTTGCTTTTCAAAATTCTTGAAAATAGAAATATCTTCTCAAGTATCACGGTCATGATCCAGAACGAGGTTGCTGACCGGCTTTGTGCGCCATCCGGAAATAAAGAATATGGAAAACTCAGCATCAAGTTGCAGCTTTACTACACAATAAAAAAGATATTTCTCGTTCCTCCTCATGTTTTTCGCCCACGTCCAAAAGTAAATTCCGCAGTGGTTCAGCTTTTTCCAAGAGATGATACTCCAGAAATTTTGAATCATAAGCAATTGTGGGCTCTTATTGATGAAGTATTCAATCATCGTAGAAAAATGTTACGCGTGAGCTTGAAACCTTTTCTTGCCAAAAATGAATATGAACAATTATTTGACACATCAGCATTGGATTTTACACGAAGACCTGAAGATTTATCTATTCGGGAATTCGTTGATCTATCAAATGCAATAGAAACTATTAAAGAAGGAGCATAATATGAAAACAGTTGGGAAAGTCATACTTTGGATATTTGCCGTGATCGGCGTGCTGATGGTGCTGCTCATTTTTATTCTTGCCAACTCTTTACCATCCAAACCGAAGGTGAAGATCCGCGATAATACCTATCTCGAGCTATCGCTTGGCGGACTGCATTATGATCATAATGAATACGAAGATATTTTCTTCATTCGGGAGGCAATGTCGATCGGTGATATGTGCAGAAAGATCGATGCCGCAATGCAGGATTCTCGAATAAAAGGCATCATTATAAAACCGGAAATGTATATGGGCGGATGGGCGCTCACCAAAGAACTACATGATAAACTCATCGAATTCAAAGAGAGCGGAAAAGACCTTTTTGCATATATTGATTTTACCTATGATAAGGGCTATTATCTCGCATCAACAGCAGGCGAGATCTATTTCAATCCGAGTTCTACAGCAGGCATTGTGCTAAGTGGAATAGGAATAGAACTCAGCTATTATGAAGGTTTGCTCGAGAAGATCGGCATAGATGTTACTGTCCTTCATGCAGGCAAGTACAAAGGCACAGGCGAGATGTATGACAGAAAAACAATGTCACCCGAGCTGAAAGAAGATCTCACACGAATTGTTGACGGGCTATATGATGTTTATGTTTCCGATCTGCAAATTAATCGTGGTTTAGATAACGACAACATCAAGGCAATTTTTGAGAATAGGGACGAGTATTTTCTTTCGGGAGATCAGTCGCTTGAATATGGACTGGTTGATCATCTTGTTGATGAACAGGAGTTTGAAGCGCTGGTAGTTAAGGATAACCCGGTTGTGAAATTCAGTCTTTACGAACCGCATAAAAGGAAATTTGTTTATGATAAAATAGCGGTGCTCTATGCTCAAGGCGGGATTACATTCGCTGATGCCGGCGTGCTCGAGGGCAACTATAGAAAGATCACAAAAGAAAAGACAATAAACCTGCTCAACCGAATAGAGAATATGAAGTCGGTAAAAGGGCTGGTTCTGCGAGTGGATAGCGGCGGAGGGAGCGCGATAATTTCTGATATTATTTTGGACAAATTGGAAGAATTGAATAAAAAAATACCTGTCGTGATCTCAATGGGAAATGTTGCTGCATCGGGCGGTTACTGGATTTCATGTCTTGCGGATTATATCTTTGCACAGCCGAATACCATAACCGGCTCCATCGGTGTGGTAAGCATGATCCCGAACTGGCAGCAATTGCGCGAGTGGGCGAATGTGAATACCTTCCAAATTCAACGCGGAAAGTATGCGAACTTTTTTTCTCTCAATTACGCCCCTTCAGAACAGGATATTGCTGCATTGAAGAAAGATATGAATGGTATTTATCTGGAATTCAAAGACCTTGTGGCACGTGGACGGAACCTGCCAATGACGGATGTCGAAGAAGTTGCTCAAGGCAAGATATGGACTGGAATTCAGGCATTGGAGAACGGACTTATCGACGAGTTGGGCGGAATGGATAATGCCATCAAAAAAGCTGCAGAGTTGGCTGAGCTTGAAGACTATTCTGTGCTTGTTTTTCCTGAAAAAAAGACATTGATGGATATCCTTTTAAATCGAGAAATATCGATCTCTGCGGTAACTTTGTTAAAGCTCTACGAGATGACGAACCGAAATCCTCTGACCGACAATATTTCCCAAGCACTGGAGCTTATCAGAGACGTTCGTGGTGAACCGTTGCAATTACGGCTGCCGTATAATTTAGATATTCAATAAATGCGATTCCAGTATTATAATAGCACGCAGATAAAAAATTTTAACCACGAAAACCACGAAAACCACGAAAAAAGAAAGAATCCAACTTCATTTCATTACGTCGTGACAGATAGGACACTGATTACGCAGATTATAATGATCATCACGGATTCAGAAAATAAAATAATGAAGAATTTAGTTCCTCATTGTTATTACAATTCGAGATAATTCGTGTTAATTAGTGGTTAAAATCTCTTTATCTTAATAGGAGAATTTTTCGGGAATTTATAAACCTGTTTCCATCTAAAATATTACAAAGATAAATGCCATTTGAAGCTATAAAACCAGACCGATCAAGTCCTGACCATTCAAAGGAGTATGTTCCTTCAACATTTTGTTCACAATCGAGTTTTGCAACAGTTTGTCCTTTGATATTTGTAATAATGCATCGAAGTTTCTGCAAGGGTTTTTCTGTATAGAAAGATATATTAACAGATGTCCGGAAGGGATTCGGAGAAATGACAATTGAGGAGAATGGAAATGAAGGATCTTCATCAGTACTTGTGATGTACAGCGTGTTTGACTGCACATCGTACTCGCCATCGTTGAAATGCGCCTGAGCATGGGAATTGATCTGGGATGCAGGAATTGTAAGTGCAAAAAGACTGCCGGTTCCGTAAGAATGATCCTGCGGTATCATAACAAGTACAGCAGCATCGTCAATAACAATATTGTGCACCGGTGGCAGGTTATTGTCTGTATCTGTATAGGTGATGAAAAAAGTAATCGAGTCATCTTCAGAAATATAAGAGAGATCAGAAAGCTGGGGTGGTGCATTAACACTAATTGTTCTTTCTTCGTGAGTTGGATAAAATAGCACAGGCGGTGTGGAGTCATTGAGCGTGATGAAAGGATCGACATTTATAGTCGCAGTTATTCCATCGATGCCAAGGCAACCGTAGCTGTTGGGCCATGGACCGAACTGCGGATCGGAAGTAAGGTCATCAATATCGCAAGCCAGATAGAGTTTTCCATTGGATACCTGCGCCTGAATATTACCGATCTGCTCATAGCTCGAGTCTGCAAGGTCTCCCTTATAGAGACCTGTCTGCAAACCGGAGTATCCGCCAAAAGGAGGGATGTCAGCATAGACAAGAGCATAACCGACAGAATCTTCTGTTTCCGGATTTATAAGACCGACCATATACACATACCAGGGAGGAAGAAAGGAGAATGTTTCATAAAGTGGCCACTCTGTGTCATTGTTGTTGAGTGTAAAATAGAATTTGTTATCCGAATAGGAACCCCAAAATTCAATCAGATCAAGGAAGGGGCTTCCTGTTTGATCTCCGGTTTCTTCTTGGCATACTTCAATCATATAATTGTCCGGCGGAGGAAAAAGATCAAGAGAATTCTCAGGAGTCATGGAAAGATAGAGGTTCAGGAACAGCGTATCTAACCATGCAGAGAAATTTGATTGCAAACCAAAATGAAAGAAACCTGATCCCGGCAAGCCAAGCGTGTCTGAAAGAGTAGTCATATATCCCGGAAGAAAGAGCGGTTGCATGTCTTCATAAGACCAACTTTGCTGGTCGTCAGTCGAGTAAAAGAGCATGGTTTCGCAGGAATCCACAGAAATGGAGTCTATATCCACATTGACGACAATGTCTTCATTCGGCACCAAGGCGGATGTGCA
>JACNJG010000099.1 GCA_014382685.1 Candidatus Cloacimonadota bacterium | reverse complement strand
TTATGATGCTGATATTATTGTCGGTGACGACGGCATACGGCATGACTGGAGAGCCGAACTTGCAAACCAGCTGATAAAAATTCAAAATGAAGAGGGCTGGTGGCAGAACGAAAATGGTAGATGGTGGGAAAATAATAAAGTACTTGTCACGACCTACTGCATCATTGGGCTCGAGGAAATTCTTAAAGGATAATTCACAATGAACGGCATTACGGTTAAACGTGTTGATAAACCCACATACGAGATCGATGAGGAAATTCTGGAACAGTTTAACGAACAACAAAATATCTTTGCTCGAGTTATATATGATAATGATGCTCCCTTTTTCTATAAATGCAATTATATCAATTCTGAAAAATTAATCGAAGAAGAGAAAAAGGGTTATTCCCGGATCGAGCTGGCACGTGCTGTTTCTTCATGGACCTTATTCAACCATTTCTCAGATGCGTTTTGCGATCAGAAATTGGATAATGAAATCACCAAACTTTCAGAGCCGCAGCTTGCGAAATATGATATTGAGGACATGACTCCGTTCACAAAGGAAGTGAAGGAAACTGCACTTAAATTCGGCGCATCGCTGGTTGGGATTTGCGAACTCAATCATAAGTGGATATACAAGAATAACAGGCATGGAGAATCCATTAACATTCCGCAAGAATATACTCATGCTATTGTCATGGCGATAGAAATGAATGAAGACATTTTTAATTCTCCAGACTGGTCTGCGGTCACTTCAGGTGGGATTTCATATTCACAAATGGCATTTGTTTCTGCTTCCCTTGCTCAGTTTATCAGGCATCTTGGATACAAAGCAATATCTGCGGGGAATGATACTGCATTGAATATTCCTCTTGCGATTGATGCCGGTCTTGGAGAGCTTGGAAGGAATGGTATGCTGGTCACTCCTGAGCTTGGTTCAAAGGTGCGAATTTGCAAAGTATTTACGGATATTCCATTAGAAGTTGACAAGTCAATAGATTTTTCTTTACAAAATTTTTGTAAAAAATGCAAATTGTGTATAGAAGCATGTGAAGTGTCTGCAATTTCATGTGATGCAGATCCTTCATATAAAATAAAGAGTGTATCAAATAATCCAGGGATCAAACGCTGGGTAGTAGATGTGGAGAAGTGCTACATGTTTTGGATTGAGAATGGCGGTGGATGTTCAAGTTGTATTGCTGCATGTCCATTTTCTAAATGATATGAAAAAAATAGAAGTGCAAAAGATCAAGCAACATCTTAAATAGGTAAATTTTTAAATGCTACTTTCTTAAATAGTTTTTATAATTTAATAATCAAAATTAAAAGGAGAACAAAATGAAAAAACAAATTCTATTAATATTTATTGGAATTTTTATTTCATTGGGTTTGATGTTATCATCTGTATTAGCAGATGATCTGATAGACCAAGCCCGGGAGTTGCTTGAAAAATATTCAACAGCAACTCCTCCCCCTGAATTGAGTGATCCGGGTGACTGGAATGAAATAATGCAATCAAAACAAGCTGGACCAATGGTAAATTGTATGCCTCATTATTATAGTTGGGTTGGTAGAGAAATTACAATTTGGGGTAACGTACATTGGGGTGATGTCTCAGCTGGAAACTACGAATGGGATTTTGGCGATGGAACGCCAACGGAAACAGGAGCTGTTGCAGATGCTCGATATATTGCTGTAACACATACCTATACTACGGGTGGTATAAAAACTGCCACTTTAACAGTGACTGATGATGATGGACTAATAGATGTTGATCAAACAAAAATTGATGTAATCCCGATTGTTGATAAACAACAGCGGATTAATGCTGCAATTGAAGATGGCTTACGTTGGTTGTATTTGAATCAAAATGCAAATGGCTGGTGGTATTCATCTAATGATGACTATGGAATGGGTACAACAGGTTTAGCAGTATTAGCTTTTGAAGAGAATGCTCATCATGGTAATGACGATCCGGATGAAGACATTTATGCTGAAACTGTACAGCTCGGTTTGGATTGGATATTGAATACCTACGGTCGCACTGTTTCCATTGGTGTACAATATGCAGGTGATCCGGATACAGATGGAGATGGTATTGGTATATATTTTAGTGATTGGCCAAGAGCTTATGAGAATGGAATTGCAATTTTAGCAATTGCAGCAAGTAATCAAGCTGATAGTGTTGTTGCAAGTGGCACTCTTGCTGGAATGACATATTACGAAGTAATGGAAGATGCCATGAACTGTATTGCTTGGTCTCAAGCAGATAGCACAGCTGGCGTTTACCGTGGTGGCTGGCGATATAATGCTTATAGTGCAAATAATTACGGTGATAGTGACAATTCTGCTGTCCAGTGGCCCGTGCTTGCTCTGGAAGCAATCGGAAAAAATATGCCAACTATTCATACTCCGCTATGGGTTGGAACTGAACTTGCATATTGGTTAGAATATAGTCAGGATATTGATGGTGGTTTTGGTTATACTTCTCCTACCTATTGGGATAATAATGTAAAAACCGGAGCAGGTGTGGCAAGTCATTATTATATTGGAACACCAATTACTGATCCTGCAATTGTAAAAGGTCTAGAATTTTTAGATGTTCATTTCTATGATACCTCCGATGAATTATCGGTTGGTGAAATGTTAGGTGGAAATTACTATGCACTTTATGGTTTCAAAAAAGCTATGGAGTTCTATGACATTACCACATTTGGTACCGCTCCAATAGACTGGTATGAAGAGATCTCAGATTACCTTCTTGATAATACCTCTTACGGACAAAATACTGATGGTTCTTGGCCAGGCGGAACTTATGCTATTACCTGGACAGCAGGAACAACTCCTACTTCAATATTAGTATTAACTCGTGGTGTAGTTCAATTACAACCCATAGCAGTTATTAGCTCTTCTAATCTACCTCAACCAACTGATACTCCAATTGCCTATTCGGGTGCAAATTCATATCATCAAAATCCTCAGGAATTTATTACTCAATGGGAATGGGACTTTGATGCAAGTGATGGTCTTGATTGGGATAATCCTGATGCTATTGGTGAATTTGTAACATGGGAATATTCTGTGGAAGATACTTTTGAAGTTACTTTACTTGTTACTGGTAGTGACAGTTTAACAGACACAGATGTACACTTTACAATAGTAAATGATACTGTAAATCACGCACCTATTGCAGATCCTGGTGGACCTTACGCTAGTCGTGTTAATGATGTTATTACATTGGATGGCTCTGGATCTTATGATCCGGATGATCGTGGAATCACGCTATACCAATGGGACACAAATGGCGATGGACTATATGATGATGCAACCGGTGTAACAACTGATGTGTTATTTGATCATTTGTACTCAGGTCTTATTGGATTAAGAGTCTGGGATGCACAGGGACTTTGTTCTGACTCAACTGCTCCAAAATATGTTACATTATGGACATCAAATGTTGATCTTGAATTAACAGAAAACAATGTAACAGTATCAAATCTTCATCCTGCTGAAGGAGAGGTAGTATCTTTTGAAGCTACCATTGAATGCCATACTGAAGGTGGTGCTAATGTTGGTGAGTTTGTTGTTCGTTTCTATGATGGTGATCCAACAATAATAGTCAATCCAATTGGAACATTTAATATTGGACCAATGGGAAATGGTGATGAAGAAACAGTATTTCTAAATTGGACTATGCCAGATACACTTACTCATTATATTTATATTAGAGCTGATGCTGATTATGATGTAGAGGAGTATAATGAAGATAATAATCAAGTAATAGTGGAGCTCGGAACTACATTACCACCTACTGATGAACCATACTTCTGTCCAAATCCATATAATCCTGATACTTATAGTACATATCCTGGCACAATTTATCCAAATTTTGATGACCCCGCAAATCCTATCACCAAACTGAGAATATACGACATAGCGGGTGAACTGGTTAAAGAACGCGAAGATGTTGGCAATATCAGTATGCTGTGGGATGGTAAAAATGAATATGGCGATTTTGTCGCAAATGGTGTTTATTTTATCATCGTTGAAAACCAAGCTGGTGAGAAAAAAATCATCAAAGTAGCGATATTACGCTAGGAAAGGAGAAAACAATGAAAACATATAAAATAATCAAAACACTACTTACTTTCGTAGCAATCCTCGGATTATTCACATCCCTTGCTTTTGCTTCAGAAGATTTTGCAGGCGGACAGGGAGGTGCTTTCCTGAGAATTCCTGTTGGCGCTCGTCCTGCCGGTCTGGGAAATGCATTCACTGCTATTGCTGATGACGGCTCTGCTCCGTTCTACAATCCCGCAGGTCTTTGCCAGATTAAGGGCACACGCCTTGGCGCAATGTACAATATTATGAGCTTGGATAGAATGAACTATCAGGCATCTATCATTGTAGGAAGCAGCCGAAATGCAGCTATGGCAGTTACCTTCAATAGTATTGGAGTGAGCGATATTATTGAATGCGATCCTGCTAGTGGTCCCACTGGGAATTTTTTCAGCTCCAATGATATAGTTCTCGGTATTTCTGCAGGTGGTAAGATCATACCTTTGCTCAGCTTTGGTGCAGGAGCCAAGTATATTACGCAATCCATCGATGACAACAAGGCAACCGGTTTCGCATTCGATCTTGGCGCAATGATCATCTCACCTGTTTCCAGCGGACTGATAAAGCAGATCCGCGCAGGCGCAAGCTTGCTGAATTTTGGTGGAACGATGAAATGGGACACTGATTCTGATCATGAGGATGCGATACTTCCAATGCTGCGTCTCGGTGCTTCTGCAGATCTTCAACTCACCTCATTTGATGTCATCGGAATTGCGGAAATTTCTCAATCTCTTGGACGCGAAGGCGATCAGAAAAATGATTTCAAATTACACCTTGGCGTTGAGGGCTGGCTTGCAAACTTATTTGCTGTACGTGCCGGTCTTGACGGAGAAGATTTTACAATGGGCGCTTCGATCGTATTAAGCGATTTCCGATTTGATTATGCCTATATACCTGATTTTCTTGATGAAGGTGCAACTCATAAACTGGCAATTGATCTAGGTTTCTAATCTAAGAAAGTAAACTATACAAACGGCTTTGTTCCGATTAATCGGGATGAAGCCGTTTTTCTTTACATCAATACTTGACAGTCGATTTAGTGGTGCTACATTATAATTTGTTTAAATCGTTTTTTGAAAGATACATAGGGGGTGACTGGTTTCGACAGGGACTGCGGAGGTAAGAATAGCATATCGGGCAGATTACCTATCCCGTTAAACTTGGTGATACTAAAACGTAAATGCAGATGAAAATCTAGCACTAGCTGCATAAACATGCAACTCATTTGATAGGATGGTGCCATTGACAATCTATTGAATGCCGTTTTCAATGGCTTAGATGCTGCTATGTCTATACACAGTGTTGAAGCTAATAGGCTTGGTTTCGGAAAGGTTTGTGCATTGTTCTTTCTGAAATGACCAAATTACGATGTTCTAAATATGTAGAATTTCTTACAGCCAAATCTCTGGACGCGGGTTCGACTCCCGCCACCTCCACCAGTCTTCGCCTGGAGCGGAGCGACAAGTGAAGACTGACACGCCGTAATGAAATGAAGGCGGTCTTTTAACTTTAAAGAACAATTTATATTGCTCCAAGACTACGACCTGGCAGGCCATTATGAATACTTTTTACTATTTCTATATCCTTCAAAAGAAAAAGCAATTGCTTTTGAGAAATATCTTAAGTTAGGATCGGGGATAGAATTCGCAATGAGACACTTCTAATTGGAGCGGAGCGACAAGTGAAGACTGACACGCCGTAATGAAATGAAGGCGGTCTTTTAACTTTAAAGAACAATTTATATTGCTCCAAGACTACGACCTGGCAGGCCATTATGAATACTTTTTACTATTTCTATATCCTTCAAAAGAAAAAGCAATTGCTTTTGAGAAATATCTTAAGTTAGGATCGGGGATAGAATTCGCAATGAGACACTTCTAATTGGAGCGGAGCGACAAGTGAAGACTGACACGCCGTAATGAAATGAAGGCGGTCTTTTAACTTTAAAGAACAATTTATATTGCTCCAAGACTACGACTTGGCAGGCTTGTGACAACTGTGATAAAATTGTTTTTCGTTCTGCTATGGTTGGATCTGCAATTTTATTTCTATCTTAATAGTATTACTTTCTTAATTTCGTTATTGACTCCATCAATGCTCATTTTTGTAAAATACATACCTGAAGATAATTCGCTAATCGAGTGACTGATTAAATAATCTCCAATATTTTTCTCCTCATTTATAAGTGTTGAAACGAGTTGTCCTTTAATGTTGAATAGTTGGATTTTAACTTTACTTGGTTTATGAATTGTATAACTTACTGTGAGATTATTGATGTTTGGGCTAATTGGATTTGGATAATTTGCAAGATTATACTGTGATATTTCTTGGGGTTCGTTGATTGATACATTTTGATTGAAGTAGAATGTACCTATATCTGCAATAGTGCCATCCGGGTCTAATGGGGAGCTTGGATCGCCAGCGTCAATACAAGGAGACATTGTATTGTCTGGAGTTGGATAATTAGTCCAGCTTAAATTGTAATCACCATTTGAAGGATCTACAAATAATGGGTCTTCCTGAATATTATAATACGCATCACAACTGTCCCCATTTACATTAGTTGTTACATTGACTCCTATCGATGCGTTTACTCCAAAAAAATTTCCACCCTGGTTATTATAAAAATCAGAATATGTAATAGAATTTGTATTTCCATATA
>JACNJG010000032.1 GCA_014382685.1 Candidatus Cloacimonadota bacterium | reverse complement strand
ACATTTTGAGCAGAATGTCCCAGATCCATGCAGACATATCTCTCTTCACCTCTTGTGCCGTATTTGTCACTTGTTCTAGAGAATACAGCGGAATAAACAATTGCTCCAGCTGCATCTTTCAGCCAGGATTGATCCCATGCCGTAGCGCTGAGTTCATTTCTTTTATCACCAAACATTACCAATTTTAAAGAATGATCTTCAGGAATATATTTATAGATGCCATTTTTAAGCTGATCTATATTCCATGCAATTAGATATAATTCAAGGGGATATAACGCTCCTGCAGATGGTGCAGTCTTTAGTCCACCACGCAAAAATGCTGGTGATTCATAGGATTTTGTGACGCCGTATGCTGCCCATAGAAGCTGGGAAATATCTTCAATACTCAGTGGATTGTCTTCATAATGACGCACAGAACGGCGTTTGCTTAGCACCTCTTCGATGGACATTTTTCCTTTAAATACTGGGCTTGGCAATAGAATTGATTCAATTCCCAAATCTTGGGCATGGAGAGATCCGGAAAGGAATATTATTATCATAAAATAGATTAAATTTTTCATTGAAACCTTTCAAATCATATAATCTTTGTCTTAATAAAAAGGTACAATTTGTTTGTCAATATGATTGTTTGGAATTACTATTTTAGTATTGCATAAATTCATAAAAAAATCTTGAGAATTTAACTTGACAGTTTATGGGCAAAATAAAATGAATACAAAAAAATTGAGGAGTTAAACATGCCAATAAATTTTGAGGAACTCTTTTCCATAAACTCTAAGCGAATGAAAAAATCAGTTATTCGAGAACTCCTGAAGTTAACTGCAAAACCGGAAATAATCTCTTTTGCCGGCGGGCTTCCATCACCGGAGTCATTTCCAGTTAAAGAAGTGAAAGAAGTAGTAAACGAGGTTTTGGATAAAGAAGGAAAAATAGCGCTTCAGTATAGTTCCACAGAGGGAGATGCTGTACTTAGGGCTGAATTGATAAAGCATTCCAAAAAGAATGGAATGGATATCAAAGACGAAAACTTACTTGTTACTACCTCATCCCAGCAGGGATTGGACCTCGTCGCAAAAATTTTTATAAATCCAGGCGATCCGATCATTGTTGAGCTTCCTTCCTATGTGGGTGGTCTTGGTGCATTCAATGCATACGGTGCAGAGATGATAGGTGTTCCTCTGGATGAAGAAGGAAAAAGTGCGAAGTTACTTCGAGAAGAACTAAAGGTGTTAAATGACAGCGGAAATAAACCGAAATTCATCTACATTGTACCTGATTTTCAGAATCCTGCAGGTATAACCATGAGTTTGAAAAGGCGACATGAAATTCTGGAACTTGCTCGAGAATTTGAACTCATTATTTTGGAAGATAGTCCTTATCGAGAGCTGCGTTTTGAAGGTGAAGATGTTCCTACGATCTATAGTCTGGATAATGACGGACGTGTAATTTTGCTTGGAACTTTCTCAAAAATATTTGCTCCCGGATTCCGCATCGGCTGGGTCATTGCTCCACCGGAAGTTATCACAAAACTCATAGTTGCCAAACAATCAACCGACTTGTGCCCACCTACCTTTTCGCAGCGTATTATCGGCAGATTCATGGAAAAGGGATATCTAAATAAGAATATTGAAAAAATCAAGATAATGTATCGCAGAAAGCGTGATATCATGCTCGATGCATTTGAAAAATATATGCCTGAAGGTGTTACCTGGACAAAGCCCGAAGGTGGGTTATTCCTCTTTGTTCGTGTGCACGAAAATATGGGCATTAACACTGACGAGATGTTTTATAAAGCTGTCGACAAAAACATCGCCTATGTGGTCGGTTCTGCATTCCACTGCGATGGTTCCGGGCATGATGTTATGAGAATAAACTTCTCTTATGCAACCGAAGATCAGATCGTAGAAGGTGTAAAACGCCTTGCAGAAGTGATAAAAGAACAATCAAAATAAAGTAATGTAACGCAGATAATATATGAGCCCACATTCATCTGTGGGCTTTCTTTATAGGATGAGATCGATGGATAGAATTCTTTCATTGCGAAGAGCTGATGATTGCATCGCTGAACTCAAACAAATTGGTGTTACATCTCATGGAATAGAATCAATGTATGAGAAATCACACTGTCTGGCGATTAAATTGAAGAACATCAAGCTTGGGGCTGCGAATATTATAAAACAGGATATGCTCAGTATTGGTGGAGATGCAGCAGTGTCGCGAGGGGTTGTGAACGGAAAAGTTGAACGCTCTGATGTGATCATTCTTGGTAATCTGAAAATGATACATCTGCTTATCAAAAAGCTTTCCTTTCAGGATATTTTTGAGATCCCTCAGATAATAACACGCTTGCAAAAGCTCCTTGAAATTGAGGAAAGAAGATTACCATTTATATTTAAAGCCGGCGACCATACTCTTACTCTTGACCGCACTCATATAATGGGAATTCTCAATGTCACGCCGGATTCTTTTTACGATGGGGGAAAACACAATCTATTTGATGCTGCAATGCGTCAGATCGAAAAGATGGTGAACGAAGGTGCTGATATTATTGATATTGGCGGAGAATCGACTCGTCCCTTTTCCGAAAAAGTAACTGTTCAGGAAGAACTCGATAGGGTTCTGCGGATCATCAGTAAAGCCATACAAAGATTTGATGTCCCACTCTCAATCGATACCTATAAGGCAGAAGTGGCAAAAGCAGCACTTGATGAAGGAGTCCGGATAGTTAACGACATCAGCGGTTTGCAGTTCGATCCTCACATGGCAGAAACTATTGCTCAGTATCATGATGTTGCAGTTATTGTGATGCACATCAAAGGCACACCCAGGGATATGCAGAAAGATCCGACTTACGATGACGTGATAGAGGAAATTTTACAGTATTTGTCAAAGTCAATTTCTATTGCTGAAAATGCGAATATACCTACCAACCAAATTATTATTGATCCCGGAATGGGGTTTGGCAAACGTATAGTAGATAATTTTGAAATAATCCATAAGCTTGCAGAATTCAAATGCCTTGATAAGCCAGTTCTTATTGGGTGCTCCAATAAAAGTTTTATCGGCTGGATCTTGAAAACCGAGAAGGAAGAACGCCTTGAAGGCACGCTCGGAGCTCATGCTTATGCAATCATGCAGGGAGCAAATATTATCAGAGTTCACGAAGTAGGACCGCATAAAAAACTTGCTCAAATAATCGATGCTATAAAAGATATACACCCATGAGTTTTTTAGTTCCGAATATTTTAGATGTCTTAGATATTTTAGTTGTCGCCTATATTATCTATAGGATAATACTTCTCGTGCATGGATCGCAGACTTATCAGATCGTGTGGGGACTCATACTGGTTGTTATAATCTATTTTGTCGCCGAGCTTCTCAACCTCACACTTCTTGGTTCTATCGTTCGCATTATACGTGATATCTGGGCTATCGCACTGGTTGTACTTTTCCAGCCGGAGATACGTTCTGCACTTATCAAATTCGGACAGAAACCTTTTATCAGATCGTTGTTTCCCCAGAAGTCAGAGTATCGTTTTACAGAATTGCTTAAAGCGATACGTTCTATGTCGTACAGTAAAATCGGCGGTATCTTTGTGCTCGTTGAAAAAGTTGGTTTAGACGATTATGTTGTAACCGGTGAAGTCATTGATGCTAAAATTTCGGAAAAACTTATTCTGACTATTTTCAACAAGAGAACTGCACTTCATGATGGGGCGATGGTAATCAAAGATAATAAAATTGTCGCCGCAAAGGTGATCCTGCCACTTACTAATCAAACAAAGTATGTTCAAAAATATGGAACACGGCATCAAGCTGCGATCGGGATTTCCGAGCAAACCGATGCATTTGTTATAGTTGTCTCCGAAGAGACAGGAAAGATTTCTACTGCAAAGAACGGTACTATGAAATCCAATGTGTCCATTGATATTCTAACCCAGACATTGATGGATGAATTCGAATAAGAAGATCATTGTCGGTATCACAGGAGGGATTGCTTCAGGTAAATCTGTTGTTGCGGATTTCTTTATAAACAAAGGCATACCTGTTATCAATGCAGACAAGATCGGTCATGAGATATTATGCGATGAATCAATAAAGAATCGGATCATTTCATGCTTTGGAGATTCAATTTTGAAGGATGGCGACATTGATAGAAAGAAACTCGGAAAGATCGTTTTCCAAGATAAACATAAGCTTCATGAGCTGAACGCAATTGTGCATCCACCTCTCATAAATGAGATTTTAAATAGAATTGATGACAATCCCGATCCAATGTTAGTAATTGATGCTGCCTTGCTTCTGCAGTGGAATATGGATGAGATTTGCGATCATGTTATTCTTATTATAACTTCTGAAAAAATAAGAATTGAACGACTGATGAAGCATACAAATCTTTCTTATGAAGAAGCACAGAATCGCATTCAAGCTCAGCAGGAATTCTCTTATGAAGAGGCGGATTTTATCATAAAAAATAACAATTCAATTGAAGAGCTTAACGCACAAGTAGAATTCGTCTGGGAGCAAATTACAAATAAAGCATAACCTGAAATATCAACATGATCCCTAAAAATCTGCAATATTATAAATTTTGCACATATGGATTTCTAAAAAATCTCAGGTTTTTCGATCCTTTCATTATTCTTTTCTTCAGGGAAATGGGGTTTTCTTTTTTGCAGATAGGGGCGCTCTTTTCCATTCGAGAAATTGCAACAGGAATTCTGGAAATCCCTACCGGGTTTTTTGCAGACAGCTATGGGCGAAAGCTTTCAATGATCCTCGCCTTTACTTCATATATTTTCTCTTTCATGATTTTTTACTTTTTCCCAAGCTTCGGGTTGTATGCGCTCGCAATGGTTCTGTTCGCTTTTGGCGAAGCATTCCGCTCGGGCACGCACAAAGCAATGATCCTTGATTATCTTAAAATGAATGGCATCCTCGACTGCAAAGTTGATTACTACGGACATACCCGCGGAGCATCCCAGTTTGGTTCTGCGATCTCCGCACTCATCGCTGGTGCCCTTGTCTTTTTTGCTGAGAGTTATAGGATCGTGTTTATTGCCTCAGTCGTGCCATATATTTTGGGATTACTGCTCATGCTGACCTATCCAAACAGTCTGAATGGTGAAATTTCCAGAATTGTACTGACATCATTCTGGAAAGGTGTTCTATACAACTTCAAAGGCACGATCAAAAATTTCATCTCGATATTCAAGAATCCGATGCTGCTCCGTGCATTTTTCAATTCTGCCGGTTTTGATGGATTGTTCAAAGCCGTAAAAGATTATCTACAACCCATTCTGAAAACCTTTGCGCTGTCCATTCCAATCCTTATAAGTATGGGAGAGAGAAGAAGCACTATCATCATTGCAGTGACCTATTTTATTTTATTTCTTATCTCCGCATATTCCTCAAGAAAAGCTCAGGCATTTTCAACAAAATTCAAATCAATTACTCAGGCGATCAATATAAGCTATATGCTCGGAGTGAGCGCTGTGATCATCGCTGGAGTTGCAACGCATTTTGATGTTCGGATCTTAGCGATATTGTTATTTGTGCTCTTGTATTCGCTCCAAAATTTAAGAAGACCCATGAATGTGGGTTTCATCAGCGAAAATATTGATTCAAAGATCATGGCAACAGGGCTGTCCTTCGAGACTCAGCTTAAGACAATTTTTATAGCGATATTGTCTCCGATCATGGGATTTTTTGCTGACACTTTCGGAATTGGAATTGCTTTGTGTTTGATTGGAGTACTTGTGGGGATGGGCTATTCTTTTGTGAAGGTTGCTGAAAAGAAGCAATAAGAAAAGAAGACCTTCCAGTGGGAGGAGAGGTCTTCTTAAGTGTAAGGGGAAAATGATTATTCTATAATTATTCACCAATTAATTTTTTATATTCTTCAGCATTCATTAAGCCCTCAAGATCATCTTTGCTGGAGATTTCAAATTTTGCGATCCATCCCTCATCATAGGGGCTGGAGTTCATAAGGTCGGAGGTGTCGGCAAGCTGCTCGTTCACTTCTACGATAATGCCGCCAACCGGAATGTATATTTCTTCAACAGCTTTCACTGCTTCCACTGTTGCCAGTATGTCACCTGTAGAAAGCTCGCTATCTACTTCAGGAAGCTCCACATACACAATATCACCAAGTTCTTTTTGAGCATAATCCGTGATTCCCATTGTGGCTATCTTGCCATCAATTTTTATCCACTCATGGGTTTCTGTATATAAAAGTTCATCTTTTACCATAAAAGCTCCTTTGTTTAAAGATTCATAATATTTTGAGCTTGAAAAATAGCATCAGGATTTTATGTCAATAATAATTGAAAATATTTGGATGTATAAAGCACGACTCAGCTTGCAAAGATGAGTCGGGATGAAACACCAACCCGAGTCGTTCCTTTCACGACCGACTCGTAATAAAAAAATCTTCCACACCAAAAAGCATGTCATTCCCGTGAAAACGGGAATCCAGAAGAATAATAAATATTTGTCGGAGAGCATGTCTTAAGTTGAAGGACTGTCTGCACATCCTCGCTTCATCCCGATGGATCGGGACGAAGAAAGCCAGTGTACGATCTCCTTTTCAAATCATCATCCCATTTTATTTTTTTAATCTGTGTTTATCAGCATCCTCAGCGATAATCTGCGTACTATTCTTTTCTTTTGATTTAAGAACACCGAACACCGATTGAAGATTTTAGATTTATCATGTCAAACCATCTTCTTAAATCTCAAATCGTTAACCCTGTGAAATAGCAAAGCTAAATCTTCGATTTATTTAACAGGGT
>JACNJG010000116.1 GCA_014382685.1 Candidatus Cloacimonadota bacterium | reverse complement strand
TTTTTTTATAAGGAATTTCCTTTTGATAAATGAATATTTCTCTGTGTTCTCTGTGCTCTCTGTGGTGAATATTTTCTGATACTTTTATCTGTGAGAATCCGTGTGATCCGTGAGCTATTTAAGTTGTATTATGTCAGCTTTAAAAATACAAAACCGTTTCTAATGATATCCCCTGGTTATCTTTTCCCTGTGCTGGATAAAATTGATATCTATAGATAAACCTGAAATTATACGGCAGGTCCCACGTAAGTGAGAGTTCATGTTGCACACCAATATATGTTTCATTTCTTGAGGTCATTTCCTTCTTGATGAGGGCTTCGTAATTTACATACCATTCGGGAGTTATGTATTTTCCGAGATCAATTGCAAGGTTCTCAAGCAGTATATCCTTGCTGAGTTCGCCAAGGAGTTCCAGATCAGAGTCATATTCCCTATCAACAATATATTCTTCCGATTCAACAATACCGCTTGTTTGTATGATATTCTTCATAAAACCGGTTTTAAATCTTACATAATCCAGTCCGAGAATCTGTCTTACAACTCCTTCCACAGGGCTTATCAGTGGGCTGAAAATGAGATTGCTCAGTTCATCGCTGGCGAGATTTATTGCTTGTTCTCTTCCTAGATCGAACCGCTCATCTTCAGAAAGATCATCAATTTGTTTACCATATTGCAGTTTGGAAAGGATGCTGAGCATAGTTACATCTTTTGGATTATTACTTCTCAATGAAATAGCAACATCTCCATATGCATCAGTCCCGATGTCATCTGCGCCCAGCTTATCCTCTGTTGATTGCACGTGCAGATAGATTGTAGAACCATCTGGTGTGCGCTTGGTAAATGTTGCATTTATGAGCACTTTTTTATCCTGCCTTGCTTTACGTACCATCACATCCTCTACACTGAAGGATTCACCAAAAAGCCGCATCTCACCCCGTCGCGAATGGAGATCAAAATAGAGCTCAAGCTCCTCGGTTTCCCGGTTCGAACGGAAACTCATATAGTTACCCGAATCAATTTTAAGATTAAAAGGATTGGAAACGTACCAGATATTTTTATCAAAAATTAGATCGAAGTCTGCATAGATCGGAGGAAACTCGGTATCTTCGATCTCTTCTCGTTTCTCTTTCTTCTCATAAATCGCATCGCCGTTTGAAAGAAGTATTCTACCCGAAAGCACCCATGCACCATTTTCATTATAAATAGTGAAATACTCATCATGGAAACCTGTCAACCGAGCATCGACCAGTCCTCTTCCCGGCTGGTACTTCGGAATATGGATGGTGATGCCCTGATCGTCATTATTGAGTTTTAGAGAGCCGACATTAATATTCCCGACAAATATATCAGAGTCATCATTATTCACTATATTTTTGAAGTAAAGTCTGCCATCCCCCATTCTGAAAGAACCATTGAGCATAGACATCACATTGTTTTTGATTTCTGCTATACAGGAAAAGTTTTTTATTCTTTCCGGCTGGGATTTAATGGAAAATTGTCCATTCTTGATACTCAAACTCGCAGAATCGACTATCGTGTTTGTCTCGTCGGTTTTAAATGAACAGAGAAGCTCAGTGTTGCTGGACGCTTGCTTCATATTAGGTATATAAGGAGCGAGAAGTTTGAGGAGATCGCCGGAAAAGTGAAAATTCATATTATCCGGCTGATCATGAAATTCCTCTGTGATAAAGTTATAACTGTACGATCCGCTACCGGTAAAAGTAAATTCAGGTGCAATGATCTTCAGATCATTGAGATAGAACATATCATTATTCTGAAAAAGTTGGCTTTCAAACGAGCTAAAAGCTGTCTTATAAAGCGTTCCATTTTCGATTGAAATATCACACAACACACGGGGGTCATTTAGATTTCCGGATGCGACAAGAGAGTAACTCGCTTTGCCTTCCAGTGGAATTGTACGAAAAAACTCCTCTAATAACACATCTTGCTCTGAAGCATTCAATTCAAATTTTCCTTCAGCAAGATCAAGATGAGCATCACCTTTAAGGAGAGATTGAGTATTTCGAATTTGAATATCCTCAAGAGATATCATATCTGATTCTGCCTGTACGGAGCAAGCAAGATCAAAGCGATGAATATCTTTACTGAAACCGAACTCCTTCAAATACAAGTTGCCTTTCCCCTGTATTTTATTGGAGCTATTATATGCAAAATCGATATCCAGCACACCGCTTAACGGAGCATCTTTTTCAAAAATAGGCATGAGATTATTTAACTGATTGATGTATAAGGAATCAATCGACAGATTCCCAGAATACTGAATATCTTTCTGATCCAATTGAACGGTTGCGTCTGCGAAAATATTATCATTAATTCTTAATTCTGCTGCTATTTGATCATCCTCAGAAAGTGTTGAATTAAAGATAAAATTGAAAGGTTCATTATGTATGCTAAGTGTGTCTGATCTTATGGTAAGAAAACCTTTTTTTTCTCTGAAATAAACCGGCACTTCTCCTGATACAAGAATTGACCCTTTTATAGAGGAATTGTTGTGGTCGGCAAAGTTGAACCACCCATCTGGAGTAATAATTCCATCTTTGAATCCGAGCTGTAATCGGGCATTTAGATGTGGATCGAGTGAGCTTACAATCGGAATTTCCGTCTTCATAATTTCCATCAAGGCAATATTATTTGCAGATAATTCTGCATTGATCGAAGGGATCTTCTGAGAAATATCATAATTTCCCCTAAGTAGTACCGAGTGTGAGATGTTTTGCAGATCATATATTGCTTTTTGGTTTTGGTAAGAAATACTTCCATACAATTCGGGAAACTGAAAAATGTCATTCTTTATAATTAATTTTTCAAGAGCTGCATGAATTTTGGGATTTTGAACAAAACCCGACACCCTTACCTTTGCGTCAGATTGTATTGTAAAATCTTCAATTGGATATTTAAAGTTTTCCGATTCAAAAGTTAAATCTAAAGTGCTCTCTAAAAGATCACTTACTTTTGCTGAAACATTTCCGTAAAATTCCACCTGATTAAAGTCAACTTCAAAAATCCCATTCTGAATTTCTGCGTATTTATCTCTGTATGTTAACTGCGTTGATAGGTTGCTGAATTCAATAGAATCATATCCAAACTTATCTCCAACTATCGTCAAATCAATTATCGGGGATGCATAATTACCAGCCATAGCTGCGTGCAGATCGATACTTCCCGACATGTTTTCATTGAGAGAAGCCAGGTCGAAATCATTCATTTCAAAAGAAATATCCAGATTTGAATCTTTTCTCAAATAATTGGAAATAGAGCCATCACATATCAACACATTTTCTTTCCACAAGAACTCGACCTTTTCATCGATCTTGAGTGAATCCGGAGTAAGCAATATTGTCATTCCTTTTGAAGAAATATTTTCATTTCGGAAATTGCTTTCAATATCACTGATGTGGATAATTCCCCGTGAAATTTCAGACAAAGTAGTTTCAAACTCTGCATTTACACATGACCTAATGAGGGATACATCTTTTGTGTTGATCCTGGGCACTTCGTAATCCCTGAGCATAGTTTTAAAATGATTCGACTGTTTTGAATATACTCCATCGATCTCAAGTGAACCATCACTTTCGGTCTGAAATGCAGACATTTTTATATGCCACTCTTTATCTTGCTGCTTTTGAAGATTGATATTTATTTTTTCTAAATTCTCCGAAAAGACAATATTCCCGGTACTGCTCACGCTCACTTTCCCATTTATTATTGAGATATAATTAAAACGAGTTAGTGTTCTTTCTAAAGCTTGGATGTCAATACTCAGTTGTGTCTGCCCTTCTTTGAATGCAGAATTATAAATGAGCTCCGGCGAAAAACACCGGATCTCTTTCAGAGCTTTTGTGGAATGAAATTTATGAAGCAGCAATCGCCAGAAAGAATAATGAACATAAAGCTGTTTTGCCGTGAAAGTATATTCACCATCCTGCTGCACGATTTCCAAATCAGATATTTGAAGTATTTTTGATGTGATGTTTAGTGTAGAAAACGTAATGGTAGCATTCAATCTCCTGCCGAGGGTTTCAGTCAGACGATTTTTAATATATGAATTGATATCGAAAAAATAGGTCATTCCCCAGAAAAGAAGGTTGATCAATATGATGATAATGATGACTATCAGCAACCATTTTCGTTTTCTCATTGGTAAATAATTCTACTGCTTAATTATTGAATTTTCAAAGGAGTGGAGATTACTTAAAAAATTCATATTTAACCTTTATAATATATTTTTCGAGATATGAGTAAGATTTAAATTAATTTCTAAATCATAATATCTAATGTCAAATAAAATGTCAAAACTTAAATGTCAAATTAATTATGTTTCATCCTTTAAATGATGAACTGCTTTTGCAATCATTCACAACTAATGTTTTGATTCTTTAGAATATAAACTTTTAACCCATCTCCGTTTCGCTACGGTGTCCATTAGTTCAAAGAATAAAACTGGATTCCCTCTTTCGAGGGAATGACATACCCTTTTTATGTGGAAACACATTACCACAAGTGGAAATTTCTATACTCCTTGAAGTGCATAAGTTTTTCATTTTTTATATTTTATTTTTTTTGTGTTTTTCGTGTTTTTCGTGGTTCATAATATTTTTCAAATTCGATAATAGCATCATTAAATCTCGAGTTATTTTTTATTCAGCTTATGAAGTTTTCCATCCATTAGATTATACACTTCATCAGCCCGTTTTGCAAGTTCTTCATTATGAGTAACGAGAAGTAATGTTGTATCAAAGCGCTCATTCAAACTCCATAAAAGATCGGTCAATTCCTTGCTGTGTATGGAATCCAAATTACCTGTGGGCTCATCTGCGAGTACAATATCCGGATTATTGATCAGCGCCCGGGCTACTGCAACTCTCTGCTGCTCCCCGCCGCTCAGTTGGTGAGGATAATGATATCTTCGTTCTATAAGATCAAGCGATTTTAACAATTCTTCAGACGCACGGATACTCTCCTTATATGATTTCCCGCTGATCATTTTGGGCATGGCAACGTTTTCTATTGTTGTAAGTTCGGGTAATAAATGATGGAACTGGAAAACAAAACCGACATTCATATTACGGAAATGTGCCAGGTCGTTTTCGTTAAAGGATCGTATATTCCTTTCTTTGAATACTATATTTCCGGAATCCGGATGATCGAGTGTTCCCAGAATATGTAGCAGTGTACTTTTACCGCTGCCGGATAAACCGGTTATTGATACTATCGATCCTTGCTTCATAGAGAAGTCAAGGTCATCAAGAACAATTAAACGCGTCTCTTCAGTTCCTTCATAATAGCTTTTGGTAATATGCTGTGCCTGTAAGATCATAGGACCTCTCTATTTTTTTGAAATTCGTATAATTGATACTGCCTGTAGTTGCGAAATTTTCCGCAAAGGAAAGTAGGATGACAGCGCAATTATTATTCCTGAAACAAGAATAATAAGGATAAAATCTATAGGTTGATTTTCTACTACGAGATGTTCGATCAGATATACATCGCTTTCTATTTTGATAAAATCCGTGTGGGTCAGTAGCATGGAAATAAGCACGCCAATAATCAAGCCAAGCAAAATGCCGATAAATCCGATTATCATATTTCTTGAGAAGAATATCTTTTTTAGATCCTTGTTCGTTGTGCCAAGTGCTTTTAGAATGCCTATTTCTTTTCGTTTATCAAGAATATGCATAGAAAGAACACTGGTCAAACCGAAGCCGGCAACGAGTACGATAAGAGCTATGATGATAAAAATAACCCACTTCTCCAGCTTTAACAGACTGAATAGATTCTTATTCAGATCGATCCAGTTACTTACATTATAAGGATATGAAAGTTTTTGCTGAATGTGTGCTGCTACAATATCGGCTTCCTCAATAAATTCTTTTTTCAACTTTACTGAAATCCCGGAATATTGATCTGAAATGGAAAGGAATTCCTGTGCAGTTTTCATTGGAAGAAGCACAAGTGAATTGTCAAATTCGAACATTCCCGAAGAAAAAATCCCGGAAACTTCAACCTCGATTGATGAAGGTATCATGCCTGCAAAAGTCACATCCGCATTCATGGGTGTGATCAGTTTTATTGTATCGCCGACTGAAACGTGCAGTCTTTTTGCAATATTGCTTCCAATTACTGTAAAATCACCATCCTGCTCATAAGTTCCTTCATCAATAAAACGCCCAATATCAGAAGTTTCAACCTCTTTTTCAAAATCGAGTCCGCGTATGATAACTCCTGCGATATCAGCATCTCTTACTGCCATTCCTTCGGTGTACAAAAAGGGAGCATACGATTGCACCGCTCCAATTGTATCCAGCATCGAGCTCACTCTCATATATTCTTCATGTTGTATTGTTTCATTGCCAAATTTTAGAATATAAATATGCGAGTTCACCCCCAATATGATCTCTTTCATTGTGTCATAGTAACCGCTGAATAGAGCGAGGGACACTGTGAGCGCTACAACTCCGATCGTAATACCGGTAATTGAAATAAGGGAGCCGAAGGAAAAAAAATCCCTTTTACCCTTTATGGTAAAAAATTTCTTTAAAAAGAATTTTTGAAAATCCATTTAGGTTTTAAAAAGAGGAAGCCCAAGCTTCCTCTTTCTTAATTTTAAAATACTTTTTTAAGTTTTATTGTGTAACAGGAATACTTTTGTAAGATACTTTGAAATTTTTATTTTCTTTATCCCACAAACTGAGATTAAGCAGAGTAATTACACTGACTGGTTTCTTCATCTCCTTAAAGATCAACTGTGCTTTTGTCGGCACATCCTGTACAAGATTATGAGTAAGGTCCCAGTTTTTCGTTTTGTTCGCAAACTCTATAGTGGCGGGTGAATATTCATTACCT